>JAFVIF010000024.1 GCA_017474125.1 Clostridia bacterium | reverse complement strand
CTGCGGAGTGCGCACGTCAAGCAGCACGGCACCGGTGGTATTTTTATATTCCTTTACGCCCTGATTCACATCGGGTTGTCTTAAAAAATCAAAGAATCCAATTTTTAATCTCCTTACAGCATACCGAGGATTGCTTCCTTCGGTCTTGCTCCCATTACCTGATTTACGATCTTACCGTTTTCAATTACTACCAGAGTAGGAATGCTCATAATGCCGAACTGACTCGCCAGCTCCACCTCTTCATCCACGTTGATCTTTCCGACCTTGATATCGGGACGTTCAGCGGCGATCTCTTCCACAATCGGCACTACCATACGGCAGGGGCCGCACCAGGGTGCCCAAAAGTCGAGAAGGACTTTCTTATCGGAATTTAATACTTCATTTTGAAAATTGTTTTTATTGATATTGATAGCAGACATTTTTACGTCCTCCTTTTTTCTTTGTGGCTTCATTATATCACAGCTTTTGATACTGTTCTGTGATGACATCACATTTCTGCTTTTACTTCAATGTAGCCAATAAGCACGCCTTTTTTATATGCAAAATTCGGTGCTTCTTTTTTAATTAGCTTTCCCTATTGCTTTTTTATTCTTTCAAGCAAAAAAGCCGATGAAAACCATCGGCTTTTGCTTTATGTAGCTTAAAAGAATACGTCCTTTGCCTTTGCCTTAACCTCCTTAGAGGCAGCGAAGGGAATTCGTGTGGTGTAGCCGTTTTTAGCGGCAACGATTTTTTTGGTAGGCCAAGCAAAAATATCCCTGTTCCACTCGTTAATGGTGTCATTATAAAGCTCTCTTGCGGCAGTAATTTCTCTTTGCAAATACATATTCTGTTGCATTGCATCGGCAATTTCGCGGTGAGCTTCAAGGTCGGGATAGCTTTCTACCGCAACGCTTATATTACGGGAAATAGCGTCAACCTGTCCACCTATTTCATTACGGGCGACGTCGGTATCCCCCAGGTTTCCCGACCTATACTTGGCAATGTTTTCAAAGGTGCTTTTATCAAGGTCAATTGCCTTGTCAAGAAGCTTTGCGCAGTTTTGAAGCACCATTACTCTTTGCTCAAGATAATTGTCGATTTGGGAAGCGTTACGCTGAATTTTTTGCTGAAGCTGGTCGAAATGCTTTTGTGCGTTTATCTTCATAAAAAGAAAAATAACACCGGGTATAATTCCGCAAACCCACAGTAAAATTTCGAAAATTTTAGAGCCTATGCCAACCTCTGCAGGTATTTTTTTGAATATAACGTTTGTGTCTAAGCCCTCCTCCCTTACCTCGGGATTAAGTTCGTCTAACTGATTTGCCATAACAATTCTCCTTTAAATTAATTTGCGCTGTATATGTTTAAGCCGTTTCTTACGGCTATAGCGTTTTTGTTTTTAACTATTCCTTCCTCTGCTATATAGAAGCTGTTTTGTGCTTCAAGAGGTATGTATTCATCCCACGGCACCGCAACGCTGTGAAAACGTCCGTCGCCGCCATATACTGACACGTAGTCTACCCTGCCCTCAATATCGTAGGAATAGGCGGTGATAACGGTTTCCTCCACCCTTTCACGGGTATCCACGTAACGAGCCTTTAAAATAGCGTTGGTTTTAGTGTCGGGATGTACAAGATATTCCATTGGTGCAGCGTTTGCCAAGGCTTCGCATTCCTTAGCAGAATAAATACGCGCATAATCGGGTATCGGCTTTAACGAATGTACAGGCCTTTCCTGATAAATGGGGATTGCCCAAACAGGTGCGAAATCGAAGTACACGTCTTTAAAAAAGCCAACGTTTTTACCTATAAAGTTAGCACTTATAACGTCAAAGGAATAGGAATAATAATTTCCTGCGGTAAGGATTAAAGGTCTACCCTGACTGTGATTTGTTACAATTTGGTTGGTACGCTTCATTTTTATAAAATTAAAATCATCGCCAAAGGACGTTTTTGATAAAATAAGGTCAACCATATTGGTTTGCGCCAAAGGGGTAAACAGCGTTCTGAACTGCACCTCGTTTGTTCGGTCGAGCGCATCGAACAGCACTTCAAAATCTGTGTTTGACATACTCGTAAAATCACTGTTATTGCCTATTGCCTTATCGGTTTTTCGCTTAAGCCTTTTTTCACCCTTTTTAACGTAGCGTTCAATTTCCTTTTCGCTTTTTCGTTCAAGATGGGTAGCATCGCGAGTAAAGCATAGCTCCGGACCGCCCTGAGCACAATAATTAAGCACAACCTGTGTTGAATAAAAGGGCTTTGGCTTAACAACCGTAGCGTGAAGCGTTTGGGAGCGCCTACGGGTTTGAAGTCTTCCGTTGCTGTCCCTGTAGGTTTCAGTCCAGGTTATGGTTTTGTAGCCGTGATAGGTTTCGGTTCCCATAGTATGAACGAGCTTATTTTCAAAAAGGAAGGGGTTTTCGTTATAATGCCCTGCTAAAACGTCAACGGTGGAGGCCTCTTCTCCGCCAAACTCATAAAAATCATAATTGATTTTCATATCCTCCTCCTGCTTTGCGGAAAAGCAGGACTCGAAATCAAGGTTTGGAATGGTAGCCTCAATTAAAGCAGTAGCATCTCTATCGGTGAAAAGTGCATTCAGCGGCGCCATTTGGCGATTAGCTAAGCTGAGCAGCTCCTCCGCCTTATTATCTGCCAATTCAATTTCGCTTTTAAGCGCCTTTATTTTCGGGGTGGTTTTAAGAATAACAAGAGGGATAAGTATAACAGTAATACACATAAGCACCCTTAGCACCTTGAAAAGCGTCAGCTTTTTCTTAAGCTTCTTAAGGTTTTCCCGATACTCGTTATATTCCTTAACGGTAGCGCGGTTTTCCTCAATATTAACCCCCGAGTGTTTTACAAGCTCGTTAAAAAAGGCGTCGGTTTTTTCAAAATGAAGGTTTTTATATTTTCCCTCGAATTCCTCTAAGGGATTAAAAATAACCGAATTCATAATCTCCCCTCCTTTGTCATTATACCTCATTTTTCGACCTTTGTAAATATTATAAGAATAAAAGATTTCTTTTTATTCAAGGGAAAACAACCTTCAAAAATTCTAACACCAATTTCACTTTACTTTTCTGTATTGTTGATGTAATATAATTTCATACTATAGAGAGGAGAAACAGTATGGCCATAACCTTTACAGTATTTTCCGATTTCCACTATGAGCCCGGAAAAAATGTCCCCGAGCTTAAGCACCTTGAAGAGATTTTCGAACGCGCTCACGAGACAAACAGCGCTCTTGTTTTTCATTGCGGTGACTTTGCAAGAAACTGGCCGGCGTATCCCGAACTTCACGAGCTTTATTTAAATAATAAATACTCTCTCCCCGTTTACGGCACCTACGGCAACCACGACACTCAAACAATCTACGACACCTTCGATTTCATCACACCACGACTTACCAACGACAAAAACGCCGTTTGGGCAACCGATGACGGTAAGGTTCAAAACGGCGAAATTACATATTACTACGCCGACAACGAAAACTACCGTTTTATTTTTATTGATACAAACCATTCCTATTTTCCAAAAGAAGGCAAAATATTACACGCGCCCCCCGGTATGGGTGAAGCGCCTCCCGAAAACGTGCCACGTCACGTACTTGGTGAAAGGCAGCTTAAGTGGTTAGAAAACACACTTGAAGATGCCGCCGATAAAGGTCTTCACTGCATAACCGTTTCCCACGCCGGATTTGCGGGCTTTAAGGAAGGCGGTTGGGAATTTCCTACCCCCTCTTATGATATAGAAAAGGTACGGGAAATGTTCAACAAGGCTAATAAAAAGCGCCCAAACACCGTAATTATGTCTATTAACGGTCACTACCACACCGACCACGCCGCAACAGCCGACAATATTTTATTTTTTACTGTTAATTCCTGTGTTACGGGTTGGTGGGACTGTAAGAATTCTAAGCCGTATCGCTATGGTGCTCCTCTTTATTCTACCGTTACCATCAGCGATGATTTTGAAATAACTATACAAGGAAAACAAGGCTGTTGGCTTAACGGCAATGCCCCCGAAAACGAAGAATATTTAAAAACTCAAGGTGTTCGCACCTGCATATCCAATAACAAATTCAAACTAAAAGGTGGAAATTAATATGGTTAAATTTCTTTTATTTTCTGATTTTCATTATGATAAAAAACGTTATCCCTTAACGGTCGGTGACCTTGAAAAGGTTTTAAAGCGCGGCTATGATGAAAAGGTAGATTTCGTACTTCAATGCGGTGACTTTTGCGTTGATGCTGTTCGTTCACCCGAAATATTTAAAGCCCTGCTTCAAAATAAATATAACCTTCCGGTATACGGTGTTTGCGGCAATCACGATTTAGAGATTATGGGCAACTCTATGGAATTTCTTGTTCCGTTGCTTACTAATTCAAAGGTGGAAAAGCCCTTCCCCGACGCTTCCTATTATTATGTTGATATTAAGGGAATACGCTTTATTTGTCTTGATACCAACTATTCATTTGACCCTGTGGCAAAGGTTTGGGAGCACACACTCCCCGGTCACACTATGGGTAAAGCGGGTAACACTAACCTTGCCTGCCTTTGCCCCGAGGAATTCAATTGGCTTAAAAACACTTTAGATGATGCAAAGGAAAAGGGACTCAAGGCAATTCTTGTTTCCCACCACGCCCTAAGCGGTTGCTTTAACTTTAACTGCGGAAGCGCGCCCGAAATAAAGGAACTGTTAGAAAATTATATAAACACCGCTGTTATGTGTATTAACGGTGATCTGCATGCAGAGTATTTTGCGTTTATAAACTACGTTGCGTACTACTCCATCACCAGCACCCGCTACCTTGATGCTAACACTAAAAGGGAAACTGCTTACCCCGACAGTCTTACCTATGAATATACCGATTACGATATGCAAGGTAATATTATAGGTAAATACCAAAAGCCGTTTAATTCACTTCAACAAAAGTATAAATATTATACAGAAGAGCCTATGAGCGCTATTGTTACCATAAACGATGACGGTGTAGTAAATATAAAAGGATGTTCTGTAAATTGGGTGGCAGGGATAACTCCTTCAAACAGAGACCTACAGCATCCGCATTACCCTTATATTACCGACAGAGATTTTAAGCTCTACTATTAAAGCAAAGCCACGATGATAATTCGGGAGTTGGTCTTAGGGACAACTCCCGTTCATCGTGGCTTTTTATCCACCATATTATAGCTTATATCAATAAGAAAGGAAATTTTCTCCATATCAACACTTCCGTCAAGAAGCACCGAAATCCAATGTATTTTATTCATATGATAGGCAGGAAAAACACCCTTATTATCAATAAATTCAAAGCTTAGCATTGGGTCGCACTTAAGGTTTAGTATATCGCTTCTGCTTTGTCCTTTAAGTCCAAGCTTACAAATCGGCAAATTGCGTATTATTATGCCGTACCATTTTTTATTGTGCATATTTCTGAGAACAATACTGTCGCCGTCGGAAAAAGGGGTATCGCCTACAGTAGAATATTTTTCATTTACGTAATCAAGCACCTTTTGAGTAACGTTCATTAAATCCACCACCGTAAATTCATTTTATCACATCTAAAGAATAAATCAAATATTTTTAATGCAAATTTTTAAGTAATAGACAGCACTTATGGTTATTGAAGAAAGAATCATTGTATTTTATAATAAAAGCATAAACTAAAGGAGGAATCACAAATGGATGCATCAAGAATCACCGCCGCTATTTGGCCATGGGGCACTCAAACGAGAGAGCAAATGGAGATAGCAGCAAAGGAAGTTACCGAAATCGGTTACAAGAGCTTTGAAAGTGTAAAGGCAGCTATTTATGCATTTGACCTTGACCTTAAAGCCTATAAGGAAGTACTTAACAAATACGATCTAAAGCCCGTAAGCTTTTATTTCCACATTCCGAAAAAGGGGTTGGAAAACGACCTTTTCGGAAATCTTGAGAAGGAACTTGAGTTTATAGCCGAGCTTGGTGTTAAGAGAATTTGTCTTCAGGCAACCAACGGCAGACCCGAGGTTATGGACGAGGCCGCTAAGGAATACGAATTCGGCATTATAAAGAAGTTTGCCGAAAAAACAAGAGAGTTCGACATTATGTCCAACCTTCATCCCCACCACAATACTTGGGTTATGTACAAGGACGAAATTGACAACGTTCTCAGAAACCTTGACGCTAAGACAATTCAGTTTGCTCCCGACACCGCTCACTTAACCGCCGCCGACTGCGACCCTGTTGAGGTAATCAGAGAGTATGCAGAGCGCGTTAACTTTACCCACTTTAAGGATATTAAGGGCGCTAAGGTTGAATCCGAGGGTTATGCAAGCGCAGGTATGGAGGTTTACTCTAACTTCTGTGAGCTTGGTACCGGCTGTGTTGATTTCAGAAGCGTATTTGATATTTTAAAGGGTGTAGGCTACGACGGTCCTCTTTGCGAGGAGCTTGACAGAGCTCCCGTAAGCAACGCAGAATCAGCAAGAAACAACTACAACTTCTTACTTAACAACTACTAATTAATAAAAATAACCGCTAAGTGTCAGCCACTTAGCGGTATTTTTTTCTGTAATCCGAGGGTGAAATCCCGTTAATTTCCTTAAACAGCCTGCAAAAGTTTTTATGCTGTGTAAAGCCTACACGATAGGATATTACCGAAATGCTGTCGTCCGATTCGGTAAGCAATATTCTCGCCTTTTTAACGCGGTAGGCGTTAAGGTAATTATGGAAGGTGGCATTGGTTGCATTTTTAAAGCTTCGGCAAAAAGAGCTTTTTTCATAGCCTGAAATTGCCGCCGCCTGCTCCACCGTAATGTTTTCGCTGTAGTGCATAGCAACAAAGTCAAGCGCCTTTTGTATTTTTGATACGGCAAAGAGCCTTTCCTGCTGGCGCTTGGTAACGTTTTCGGTTGCCGAAAGGGATTCGAGCAAAATGGAAACAAGGTGATATATTCTGCCTCTGAGCTCCATATGCGAGGCAAGAGTTTTTTTCTTTGCCGCCAATGTGTTGATTTTGCTCATTTCCCTAATTACATCCTTATTATTTTTAAGCACCGGGTCGTCAAAATGCATATTACGTATTTCGTTAAATTCATCACCGAAGAAAAGAAAGCCAAGGCTTATTATATTACCGTTTACCGGCGCAGAGGAAGAAAGACAATGCGGCTCACAGCTACTGATGAGCATAATGTCTCCACCTTCAATTTTATATTTATTTTCCTCGTTTTCTACGTAAAAGACACCCTCGCGGCAGTAAAGTATTTCGATATCGCTGTGCCAATGCATAGGAAACTTGGCATCCCGAAGGGTCTTTACCTGAAAACCGCTTTTATCTAAAACAATAGGCTGAAAAAACACAAAAACACACCTGCCTTTTGTTTTATTGTATACCACATAACCTATTGTTTGTCAATCGTCTGCAAATTTTTAAGAAAAATACTCCCCTATTCAGTATTGTGTAGTATTCGTAGTTTTGATAAAATTATTGTGTAAAGGTTTTTAAAAAGGAGATGTGACGGCATTGAAAAGCAGAGTCGGTATTATCGGTATGGGTTATATTGGCGAAAGTCATATAGAAGCCATTCGCCGTATAGGGCTTTGTGAGCTTTGTGCAATTGCTGATACTAACTATGAGCTTGCTAAAGAAAAAGCAGCGATTTACGGTATTGAAAAGGTTTACGCTTCGGTTGACGAGCTTTTAGCAGACAGCGATATAGATGCAGTTCATAACTGTACCCCGAATTTTCTGCATAAGCAAATTAACGAGAAAATTATCCGCTCGGGCAAGCACCTTTTCAGCGAAAAGCCCCTTACAATGAATTATGCCGAAGCCAAAGAGCTTTTAGAGCTTAAAAAGCAGTATCCACAGGTTGAGGCCGCCGTTAACTTTAACTACAGAATGAACCCTATGGTTCAGGAAATAAGAGCAAGAATTAAGGCGGGCGAAGCGGGAGATATACGTATTATAACCGGTTACTACAATCAGGACTGGCTTATGTACGACACCGACTACAGCTGGCGCCTTGAGCCCGAAGTTGCGGGTAATTCCTGCTGTATTGCCGATATCGGCTCTCATTGGATGGATATTATTCAGCACGTAACGGGACACAAAATCGTAAGTGTTATGGGTGATGCCGTAACAGTTATCCCCGTCAGAAAAAAGCCTGCCAAACAGCAGGAAACCTTTAAGGATGCCGTATCTGAGGATTATATTGAGGTACAGGTTAAAAACGAGGAATATGCGGCGGTTATGTTTAAAACCGACAAGGGTGCTACCGGTGTATTCCACGTAACCGAAATGGCTCCCGGCCACGGCTGTGATTTCAGCTTTGAAATTAACGGTTCGTCACTTTCTTACGGCTGGAATCAGGAGCAAAACGACAGAATGTGGATAGGCAGACGCGGCGGTGACAACAGCGTTGTTATTAGAAACCCCAATCTTTTATCTGACGAAGCAAAGGCTTATTCGAGCCTTGCTATGGGACATCCCGAAGGCTGGAACGATGCCTTCAAGGGCAATATTTATGCCTTCTATAAATATCTTGCCGAAGAAAAGAAGGGTGACCGAGTATTTTCCACCCTTGAGGATGCAGCTTACGTAGTTAAGCTCACCGAGAAAATCATTGAAAGCAGCAAATTAAAAAAATGGATAAATATAGAGGAGGACTAAACTATGTTTAAGTATTCTGTAGGACCCTGGAACGTACACGAGGGAGCCGATGCTTACGGCCCCGCCACCCGTGGCAGCTTTACGTTTGAGGAAAAAATCAAAAGGTTTAAGGAAATCGGAATTGACGCTATTCAGTTCCACGACGACGACGCTGTGCCCAATATGAATAATATGACCGAAGGTCAGATTATTGCCGAAGCAAAAGACGTTAAGGCACTTCTTGACAGCTACGGCTTAAAGGCAGAATTCGTTGCTCCCCGTCTTTGGATGGATCCCCACACTATTGACGGCGGCTTTACCTCCAACTCTAAGGAAGACAGAGAGTTTGCTATTTGGCGCGCAAAGCGTTCCATTGATATTGCAAACGCTTTAGGCTGTGACAAAACCGTTCTTTGGCTGGCCCGTGAAGGCACTATCTGCCCCGAAAGCAAAAGTCAGGTTGAAATCGTAAAACAGCTTGTTGACGCTCTTAACCAGATGCTTTCCTACGACAGCAAAATTAAGGTTATGATTGAAACCAAGCCTAACGAGCCTATCGACAGAAACGTATGCCCCACCTTAGGTCACGCTCTTGCCGTTTCCGCCGCTACTATTGACCCCTCCCGTGTAGGTACTCTCCTTGAAACTGCTCACGCAGTTCTTGCAGGTCTTGACCCTGCCGCTGAAATGGGCTTTGCTCTTGCAATGGGCAAGCTTTGGGGCGTTCACCTTAACGACCAGAACGGTATGAAGTTCGACGAGGATAAGAACTTCGGCGCCGAAAATCTTCGCAGCGCATTCAATCAGATTAAGGTTCTTAAGGAGCATAACTTCTGTGCAAACGGCGAATACATCGGTCTTGACGTTAAGACAATGAGAACCCAGAAGATGGAAGACAGCTTCCGCCACATTGAAACCAGCCTTAAGGTTGCAAAGGCTATGGAAGAAAAGGTTAACCGTTACGATTACGCCTTTGCCGAGGAATGCATTAAAGAAAGAAACTACGAAAAGCTTGAATGCTACGTACTCGAGCTCATTATGGGTCTTAAATAATCTAAAATCAAAAATTATCCCCGAACGGAAACGTTTGGGGATTTTTTACAGCTTTTTCTTTTTATACTGAAGCGGCGATATACCAAATTTCTTTTTAAAAGCGCGGTTAAAAGTGCGTATCGTTGAAAAGCCGGATTCGTAAGCAATTTCCGTAATAGTCAATTTATCTTCCTTTAAAAGCTGTAAAGTGTATTTGAGTCTTAAAGAATTTATATAATCACGGAAATTCATTTGCAATTTATTTGTAAAAATATGAGAAACGCAGGAATTGCTTAACATAAGCTTTTTCGCTACGGATTCTATGGTTATATCTTCCTTATAATTTTCATCGCAATATTTAAGTATAGCACCCAGGTTTTCGTTTATCGGTTCTTTTTTATCAGAAAACGTCATCCTTTCCAAAATCATAGAAACCGCCGCCAATAATAATCCTCTTTTGGTTTCATAACTATACTTATCTTTATTTTTCGCCAAATTTTCAAGCAATTCTACCGACTGAAGGTTCGCATCCTTTATGAGTGGCGATTTCACGGTTTTTTTAGTAAAAACGCCGTGAAACTCCGGCACCATTCTTGTGGGAAATATATTCAGCACCGCTTTTATATTGGATGAATTTTTATGATAATGTACATTATCGGGAAATATAACAAACAAATCCCCTGCCGTTGCCGTGTATTCTTCACCGTTTATAAACGTATGGTAGCTACCCTCCAAAAGATAAATTATCTCCACGCCCTCGTGAGCGTGAGCTGTTTCGGTAAACGAATCGCAGTATTTACTTCTTATATCATAGTCACATCTGTAATAGTTAATATTCATATAATCTCCTCTTGCATTTTTTGTCCAAAATTACTTTTTCATTGTCTTGTATTATAATATTATCGGTGATAAAATGCAATAGTTGTTATAAATTTTGTCCACTTTAAACGTAACACTTTAATTAATTTTCAAACGAAGGACTGATTGCATTGTTTGGCTTAAACGTGTACGTATTGTGCACCATAACCCTTATCACTGGATTTCTCATTCACTTTTCAAGAGGAGCATATTCCAAAAAGACTTCCCAAGATTTGCCCAATTTATGGAGCTTTAATCTGTTCCAAAATCTGTTTTCATTAATTACCGTTCTGATAATATTTGTTTTGACCGATAACATAAACGGATTTAGTATTTTTTCCGTAACGGTAGGTGCCCTGATGGGTATAGTTAACGTAATAACACTGTATGCTTCGTTACGGGCATACAACGAAGGGCCTTTTTCATATACCACGGTTGTTGTTTCGCTTTCGGTTCTTATGCCGACTTTAAGCGGACTTTTTTACGGAGAAAATATATCGGTGTTTCAATACGCAGGAATTGTTATGATGGTTTTTTGCATTGTGCTGTCCCCCGAAAATAACAATGCACACGAAAAATCATCATTAAAGTGGTTGCTGTGGTCAACACTTGCAACCGTAACTGCGGGTATGGTGGGAATCTTTCAAAAAATACACCAAAGCTCGGCACAGCACAGCAGCGAAATGGCAGCGTTTCTTATAAGTTGCTTTGCCACTTCTGTATTTTTGTGCTTTATTTGTTATTCAACAGAATGCAAAAAAGCGAATCAAAAAATATTAAACTTTAAACTCCATTATTTGCAAATACTGGGCGGCTTTTCAAATGCCGCTTCCCATTCCATAAACATTTACTTGGTAGGGGTTCTTCCCGCCGTAATCATATTTCCTGTTGTTAATCTTATACCAATGATATTTTTAATACTGTCATCTGTAGTAATATTTAAAGAGAAGCTATCGGTAAGACGTTGGTTAGGTGTAGGAACAGGCATTGTTTCCACTATGCTTTTAAGCGGAATTTTTAATTAATTTTTCGGAGGTAACACTATGTTCACGGATAAATACGGTAAAAATTGGTACAAAGTGGGCCTGCATATCCACACTTCCCTTTCTGACGGGCTTTTAAGTCCCGAAGCTGCAGCAGCGCGGTATAAGAATGCGGGATTTGATGCTATTGCCATTACCGACCACTGGGTATATCACGGGGAAGATGAAATAAACGGCGTAAAAATAATATCCGGTTGCGAATATAACCTCGGCGGTTTTGATACTTCTGTTGATGTTATGCATATAGTTGGAATAGGTATGAAAAAAGAACCCGATATTTCATCGACAGATACTCCACGGCAAGAGGTTATTGATAAAATTATTGAATCCGGAGGTATGGCTATTCTTGCTCATCCTGCGTGGTCTTTAAATACTCTTAAAGATATAAAACCGCTCAAAGGATTTTCCTTACTTGAAATTTACAATACAGTTTCAAACGCACATTTGAGCAGCAGACCATACTCAGGATATATTGTAGATGCGCTTGCCAACATCGGAATTGTTTATCCTTTAATCGCAACCGATGATGCCCATTATTATGATGGAAGTGATGATACAAAATCCTTCATAATGGTAAACAGCGAAAGTGATTCTGTAGAGAATATACTGAAAGCTATAAGAGAACAAAAATTTTATTCATCACAGGGCCCGCAGTTATCTGTAAGAAGAGAAAATGATAAGATTATTGCAGATTGTAGTGAGTGCGTTATGATTGATTTTCTTACAAATGCTTCTATTACCATTGACAAAGCTGTGCGTGGTGAAAATCTTACTCACGCAGAATACAAAATTAAGGATTACGAAAAATGGGTAAGAGTAGAGGTTCACGATAAAAACGAAAATTATGCATGGAGCAATATTATTGCTCTTTAAAAGAAAGGCGTGTTGTTATGCTTTTAGGTATTAACTGTGACAGCTTCAGTAAAATAGGCTATTCCAAATATTGGGGCGAAGACAGCTATAAAAAAATGAAGGAATTTGGATTTAGTGCCGTAGATTTAAGTATTTTGGGCAATCACACTACCGATTTTTTCAATTCTTTCTACAATTCTGATAAAGGAACCCGAAATAAAATTCTTTTACATGAAAAAGAATTAGCGGAAAATACGGGGCTGTTTATAAATCAGGTTCACGCCCCCTGCTTATCTCAAAGCCGCGCTTTAAGTGAAGAAGAAACAAGAGGTCTTATTGAAAAAATCAAAATTACTATTGAATCTGCCCACACACTTGGCAGTGAATACGTAGTTGTACACCCGTTTATGCCAAACGGCTGGAGTGAAAGAGGCAGCGAAACTGCTAAAGATACCTTTAACAAAAACGTAGCCTACCTGAAAGAATTAAGTGATTACGCAAAAACTTATAACGTTACTGTCTGCTATGAAAATATGCCATGTATAGGTTTTTCGATTTCCACCCCCGATGAGATTCTGGCAGTATTAAAAGAGGTAAACAGAGATAACGTAAAAATGTGTTTTGATACGGGGCATATCACCGCTTTTTCAAAAAATATGGAGGTTGGAAAAGAACTTAGAAAGTGCAAAGACTTTTTAAGAGTTATGCATGTACACGACAACTACGGAAGCTATGACCAACACAATTTCCCCGGAATGGGTATAATCAACTGGAAGGATGCAATTCAAGCGTTGAAAGAAATCGGCTATAACGGTGTTTTCTCTTTGGAGCTTGTTTTCCCCGACAAATTTTCTCTTCCCGTTTTTGAAAGCTCCTGCCGCCTTGCCGCCGATATGGCAAGCGACATTGTAAATGAAAGATTAATATAAAAAACGGTTTTCGGAATGCTCCGAAAACCGTTTTTGTTTACACTCTGTCTTCCAAATCACTTATAATATTCAAATTGTACTTATTTATAAGTTCTTCAGCTTTAACAAGTGATTTATCATCAAAAGCTCTATAGGGGTCGTGGGCGTCAAAGCCTAATATCATTTTACAGCCTACTTCCCCTGCTACCTTTAAAAAGCGCTCGTCGGGATAGTTACGGTTGTCATAGATACCGAGAAGATTAAGCTCAAGGGGTATATCCATTTCCTTTGCGGCGGTGCAAATGCGCTTAGCTTCTCTTTTGTACACTTCGTCACCTTTATCAAAAAAGACCATATCGGGGTGAGCAACATAAAGATATTCCCCTGTTTTCATACCTTCAATAACGGTATCTACGTATTTTTTTAATTCCTCCGCTGTACGTCCGGGATGATTGGAATGGTGAGACGTCTCTTTCCAGTCACCGTCGATATAATGTTCTCCCATAATTATATATTCTGCCCCAAGCTCTTTTACGTACTTTAACATTTCTTCAAAATACTCAGGGTAATATTCCATTTCAAAGCCAACGTGTATTTTAATTTTATCTTTGTACTTTTCTTTTAAAGAATTGATAGTATCAATGTATTCCTTAGCATCCTCGGGTTGAACTCTCCACCAGCCCTTATAGCCTTCAACACAGTTTACGGGAGCGTGGTCAGAAAATCCCATTATTTTTATTCCACCGTCAATAGCTCTTTTTATATATTCTTCCTCAGTACCGGTTGCGTGAGAGCAACGGTAGGTGTGGGTATGATAATTTGCGTACATAATTATTCCTCCAAACTGTGAGTTATTATACCCGCCTAACTGTTCGGTGTCAATAGCAGGGGCTATTTTAATTGACTTATTACGTAATTTATAGTAATATAATTATGTATGTACACATACGTAGAAAGAATGTTTAAAAATGAGAATACTTGCTATAGGAGACGTTTGCGGAAGTATTGGCTGTAACACCGTAAGAAGACTTCTCCCAAAAGTCAAAAAAGATTATAACATTGATTTTACGGTTATCAACGGTGAAAACTCTGCCGACGGCAACGGCATTACTCCAAGCAGTGCCGAAATGCTTTTTGCCTGCGGCGCCGACGTTATAACCGGCGGAAATCATTCCCTTAGACGTAAAGAAATTTGCTCCCTAATGGAGGAAAACTATTTTCTTTTACGCCCCGACAATCTTCCCGAAGAGTTGTCGGGCAGTGGCTATTGCCTTGTAGATTGCGGCTTTGCAAGCATTGCCGTAATTAATCTTTCGGGCACCGTTTACCTCGACAGCCTTAACGCTTCCTCCCCTTTTACAAAGGCCGATGCTCTTATTGAGCACGCAAAAGAAGACGGAGCAAAAATAATACTCGTTGATTTTCACGCCGAGGCAACCAGCGAAAAGCGAGCCTTAGGCATTTATCTTGACGGCAAGGCTTCAGCAGTTTTCGGCACCCATACCCACGTACAAACAAACGACGCTCAAATTTTACCCAACGGCACGGGCTATATTACCGACCTTGGTATGACGGGGCCCATACAAAGCGTGTTGGGTGTTAAAAGCTCTATTATTATTTCCCGTTTAAAGGATAAAAACACCACCGAAAAATTTGTCCTTGCAGACGGTGAATGTATGCTGAACGGCTGTATTTTTGATATTGACCCCGTTTCGGGACTAACAAAAAGCGTGGAGCTAATAAACCTTAAATAAAAGGAGTAAGGCTTTTGAATTTTAAAAGAATAATTGCCCTTGCGTTAGCATTATTTATTATGCTATCTTTTGCGGGCTGTAAAAACGAGGGTGGCTCTGCCAACAATTTAGGCAACGTATCAGGCACCGAAAAAATGAGTGCCAAGCTTCTTTATTGCGCCAACGATACCTTCAACCCCTACACCCTTACAACCAAGGTTAATATGGAGCTTTGTCAGCTTCTGTACGAGCCTCTTATAAAATTAAATAATAATTTCGAACCCATTTACGCCCTTGCCGAAAAGGCGGAGCAAAAGGGAAAAAATTGGACGGTAACCCTTAAAAGGGATTTAAAATTTTCCGACTCAAGCGCAATTACGGGCGACGACGTGATTTATTCCTTCCGCCTTGCAAAGGAAAGTGCAGTTTATGCCTCCTGCCTTAAAAACGTAAAAAGCGCTACGGCAGAGGGCAACACGGTAACCTTTACCTTAAACTATTACGACCCTTATTTTATTAATTTACTTTCCTTCCCCATTTTAAAAAAGGACAGCGATAAAATATATAACGAGGACTCGGTGCTGTTCCCTCCCATTGGCTCGGGAAGGTACGTTTTAAACGGTGACCGCACAAAATTAGGTCTTAACCCTTATTACTACGGGGAGCCCTCGCGTTTCGGCACTATCAGTCTTATTCACGCTCCCGACAGCGAATCGGTAGCCCATTATGTAGAGGTTGGCGCAACCGATTTTTACTACGCCAACACAAGCGACGGACAAATTTTCAGAATGGATGGCAAAAAGCTTACCATTAACCAAAACCGCCTTATTTATATTGGTGTAAATTTAAGAAATTCCGTTTTGAAGAACCCCAAGGTGCGCTACAGCATTTCTGCGGCACTTGACAGAGCCAAGCTTGCCACCAACGCTTATTACGGCAACGCCCTGCCTGCAACGGGACCTTTAACTCCTGCTTTTAAGGGTGAAGAAAGCATAAGAACCATTGAAACTTCAGCAAATACAAAAATTGCTATTGAGAATTTGGAAGAAATCGGTTATAATAAGTTAGATAACTCCGGTTACAGATATAACGCAAACGGAAAAAGCCTTGAGTTTTCTCTGCTTATAAATTCCGAAAACGTCTCACAGCAGGAGGCCGCAAAGCTTATTGTTTCTCAGCTTCGTGAGGTGGGTATACGCGTAACCGTAAGAGCTCTCGCCTACGACGATTATTTAAAGGCGCTGTCAGCTAAAAGCTTTCAGCTGTATTTAGCCGAGGTTAAAATAAACAACAACTTCGATTTATCCGAGCTTGTTCTACCCGACGGAAGCTGTGCCTACGGTATTCCCGATTCGGCCGACAGCTCAGAGGAAGACAACACCGAAGACGATAACCAAAGCACGGCTTACGGAAACGATTTATCCGAGCTTATTAAGCGTTATCGCGGCGGTACGGTAAGCTTATCCGAGGTTGTATCGGCGGTGGGTGCGCAAATGCCCTTTATCCCCGTTTGCTACCGCTCGGGTGTGCTGTTCTACAGCAACGAAATAGGCGAAATCACAAATGCATCGAATGATGATTTGTTTATGTCTTTAGAAAACTGAAACTCTATTTCTTAGGAGGACTGTATTATGATTTCTTACGAAACCATGACCGGCACCGTTACCCTTTCCAAGGAGTATTTAGCCAAGCTTATTGGTCAGGCTGTAACCTCCTGCTTTGGTGTAGCAGGAATGATGCCCAACGGAAGAAAGCAGCGCATATTGTCGCTTTTTTCCAAAAAGGACAGCATTGAAAAGGGTATCACCGTAACAGGCAATGCCGATCATATCAACGTTGTGCTTCACATAGTTGTAACATACGGTATGAATATTAATGCTATTGCCAAAAGCATTGTACACAAGGTAAAATACGTCGTTGCCGAAACCACCGGCATCGAGGTTAGAAAAGTAACTGTCAAGGTTGACGGTATAAAGGAATAATTGAGGTGAATCAATGTTTAACGGAAATATTCTGAGAGATGCTATTATCTCTGCCGCCAACAATATAGCCAACCAACAAAAAATGGTTGACGACCTTAACATTTTTCCGGTTCCCGACGGAGATACCGGTACCAATATGTCTATGACCCTTTCCAACGCCGCAAGAGAGCTTTCCAGAGTTGAAGGCGAAGGTGCAGGAAAGGTTGCTTCGGTTACCGCTTCCGCATTGCTCCGCGGTGCAAGAGGCAACTCGGGCGTTATTACCTCCCTTCTCTTCCGTGGCTTTGCAAACGGCTTTAAGGGTTTTGATAACGTAGAGCCCGAAAATCTCAAAAATGCCTTTGCACTTGGTGTTGAAGCCGCTTATAAGGCTGTTATGAAGCCTACCGAGGGTACTATTCTTACCGTTGCAAGGGTAGCTTCGGAGTATGCAACCGAAGCCTTTGAAAAGGGTCTTGATACTCTCGGCGTATTTGAAGCCGCTCTTGAAGGCGCCAATAAGGCGCTTGCCGAAACTCCCGAATTACTTCCCGTGCTTAAAAAAGCAGGTGTTGTTGACGCAGGCGGTAAGGGCTTTGTAATTATTCTTGAGGGTATGCTTTCGGTATTCAAAAACGGCGTTATTATTGCTTCGGGCAATGCTCCTGCTACTGAAAACGATACCGAATCCGAAAGCGCTATGAGTGCCGCCGCTGAGTTTGACGGCGAAATAACCTTCACCTACTGTACCGAGTTTATTGTAAACCGCGACAGCTCGGTAACCAAGGAGCCTGCCGAGCTCAGAGCTTACCTTGAAAGCATAGGCGACTGCGTTGTTGTAGTTGACGATGATGAAATCATTAAGGTTCACGTTCACACCGACCACCCCGGTAACGCTATTGAAAATGCGCTTACCTTCGGTCAGCTCGTTCACCTAAAAATAGAAAATATGCGTGACCAGCACGAAAGAGCCAAGCACGACAGTCAAAATGCCGCCAAAAAGCCTGCTCAAAACAGCACACGCACCGAAACCTTTACTCCCGCCGAAAAAACCAATCCCGTTGGCTTTGTTTCGGTTTGTGCAGGTGACGGTCTTGAGGCTTTATTTAAGGATCTTGGCGTTGACACCTTAGTAAGCGGCGGTCAGACTATGAATCCAAGCACCGATAATATTCTCCGTGCTATTGAGTCTACCCCTGCCGAAACCGTTTTCGTGCTTCCTAACAATAAAAATATTATTATGGCCGCCGAGCAGGCTATTCCGTTAAGCACCAGAAAGGTTATTGTTATTCATTCCCGTACTATTCCTCAGGGTATTGCCGCAATGCTTGCTTTTGACCCTGATGATGCTGACGACAAAAACGCTATTGCTATGGCAGAGGCCTGCGAGCGTATCGCAACGGGCTCTATTACCTTTGCTGCGCGTGATTCCGACTTTGACGGCCACAAAATCAAGAAGGGCGAGCTCCTTTGTATGAACAACGGAAAAATCGTCTTTACCGACACCGACCTTGAAAAGTCCGTTGCCCGTCTTGTAAAAAATATGCTCAAGCGCGATAGCGAGTTCTTAACCGTTATTTACGGTGAGGACGTTACCGACGAGCAGGCCCGATCTATTGAAGCTGACCTTAATGCCAAATACGGTGACAAGGTGGAAATCACCGTTATAAGAGGCGGCCAGCCTATCTATTACTTCTTCCTTTCGGTAGAATAATATGCAGGGCGAAATCAACAGAAGTATATTAACCATAAGGGGTATCGGCGAAAAACGTGCCGGCTTACTTAGTAAGCTGGGCATTGACTCTGTCGATGCCCTTTTACGTTTTTACCCACGTGATTATCTTGATTTCACGGTTATTACCCCAATTGCCGACCTTATGCCGAGTAACCGTTACTGTATTCGCGCAAGAATTGTAGGTAATGTGAAAACCGAAAACCTATACAAAAAAAACGTAGCGCGCTCCACCTTTACGGTAAAGGACCACAGCGGTCAGGCAACGGTAATTCTTTACCATTCAAGAAACGTGCCTTTTTTCTTTAAGGCAAATACCGATTATATTATTTACGGTGTAGCAGAAGGCAGTATGTTTGAGCCTGTTTTTTCTTCACCCATTATTCAGCCTGCCTCCGCCCCGTCTCTTCAGCCTGTTTACCGTTTGACTCAGGGAATAACCTCTAAAGAAATAAGCAGGCTCGTTTTATCTGCCTTTGAAAAAGGAATAGAGCCCGACCCCATTCCCGAAAGCGTTTTAAAGAGCTTTAAGCTCTGTTCGTTGGAATACTCTCTAAAAAACATTCACCTTCCCGAAAGCCATACTGCGTTAGCCGAAGCCAAAAGGCGCCTTGTTTTTGAAGAGCTTTTCACCCTGCAGGCGGCTTTTTCCTCCCTTAAGGCAAGGGTAAAAAAAGAAAGCACCGTTCCCGTTTACAAGGACTACAGCGACGAATTTTTCTCCCTTCTCCCCTTTTCTCCAACCTCGGCTCAAGAAAGAGTGACCAAAGAATGTATAAAGGATATGCTGAAGGGTGTTCCCCTTAACAGGCTTATTCAAGGTGACGTAGGCAGCGGTAAAACCGCTGTTGCCGCCGCACTTTGTCATACTCTTTATAAAAACGGTTATCAATCGGCCGTTATGGCGCCCACCGAAATTCTTGCCGAGCAGCATTTTGCCACCTTCAACAGCTTTTTTAAAGGAACGGGTATCAAATGCGGTCTGCTGACCGGCTCGCTTACCGCCGCCAATAAAAGAAGGGTGTACGAGCAGCTTAGCTCAGGTGAAATCGACCTTTGCATAGGCACACATGCACTTATCAGCGACGGTGTTGAATTTAAAAATTTAGGGCTCGTTATTACCGATGAACAGCACCGCTTCGGCGTTGCTCAGCGCGCAAGGCTTACCTCAAAGGGCAACCTTCCTCACCGACTCGTTATGTCGGCGACCCCCATTCCTCGCACCTTAGCCCTTATTATTTACGGTGACCTTGATATAAGCATAATTGACGAATACCCAAAAAATCGTCAGGTTATTGAAAGCTACTGCGTGCCTCCCTCATATCGCCCGCGTTATTTTAATTTCCTTAAAAAGCATATTGAAGAAGGCAGACAGGCCTATATTGTTTGTCCCCTTGTGGAGGATAACGATTCCGAGCTTGTAAGCGCCGAAGAATATTACAATAATATTAAAACCGGCGAATTCAAGAATTATACCGTAGGCTTGCTTCACGGAAAAATGAAGGCTCAGGAAAAGGAGGCAATTATGAACTCCTTTAAATGCGGTGATATTCAGCTTCTTGTTTGCACCACCGTAATTGAAGTAGGTATTGACGTGCCCAACGCTACGGTTATGGTTATTGAGAATGCCGAGCGTTTCGGTATGAGCGCACTGCACCAGCTTCGCGGAAGAATAGGCAGAGGACAGTACAAATCCACCTGCATTTTCGTATCCGAAAACACTAAAAACGAGCGGCTCGTTACAATGTGTCAAACAAGTGACGGCTTTAAAATTGCCGACAAGGACCTTAAAATGCGTGGCCCGGGTGATTTTATGGGACGCCGTCAGCACGGTCTTCCCGAGCTTAAAATAGCCGACCTGAGTAACGATATGCTGCTCCTCCACGAAGCATCAAAAGCGGCAAACGAGCTAATAAACAACGACCCCCTTTTAGAAAAGGCTGAAAACCGCCTTATAAAGGAACAAATCACGCGTCTTATTAAAGACAGCGATAATTAAAGGAAAAAAGCTATGATTAAAATATTATTGGTTGAAGACGATAAGGGTATAGTAAGCAGTCTTACCGAATTTCTCAACTCCGAGGGCTACGAGGTAAAAAACGCTTCGGGTCAAAGCGAAGCGCTCGCTCTCCTGAAAGCCGAAACCTTTGACCTTGCCTTACTCGATATTTCTCTTTCCGACGGCAACGGTTTCTCGGTATGCTCAGCTATTAAAAAGGATTATTCCGTACCCGTAATTTTCCTTACGGCAAGTGCCGATGAGTACAGCACTGTCACAGGCTTTGAGCTTGGTGCCGACGACTACGTAGCCAAGCCCTTCCGCCCGCGCGAGCTCATTAGCCGCATAAAAAACGTTCTTCGTCTAACGGGCGGCGCTGGTAATCTTATTCACTTAGAGGACGTTACGGTGGATACCGTAAAGGGAACCGCCACCAAAAACGGCAAGGACCTTTTCCTTTCAGCCCTTGAATACCGACTGCTTCTTTATTTTTTAAATAACCGTGGTGTAACACTTTCACGCACCCGACTTTTGGAGGCCATTTGGGACGTTGCAGGTGATTTTGTCAACGACAACACCCTCACGGTATACATAAAAAGACTACGTGACAAAATAGAAAGCGACCCGCAAAATCCAACTATAATTAAAACGGTGCGCGGTCTTGGATACAAGGTGGACAACTAATGAAGCTTTTCAGAAATCCCGAGGTTATCAGAAGCCTTGCCGTACAGCTTACTGCAGCGGCAGTTTTTACCCTTATAGCCTATTTTATCGACCTTCGTTTTTGTTATTTAACAGCGGCAATGTCGGTATGCTTTATAACAATAAGCCTTATTACCACCTATAAAAGATACAAGGCTATTTATCTTTTGTCATCTGATATCGACCGTATTCTTCACGGTGATGCTCACGTTAATTTAAGCTCATATTCCGAGGGCGAGCTTGCCGTTTTATCAAGTGAAATATACAAAATGACGATACGGCTTAGAGAACAAAGTGATAATCTTAAAAAGGATAAGGTTTTCCTTGCCGATTCCATTGCCGATATTTCGCACCAAATACGCACTCCCCTTACCTCTATTAACCTGCTTATCTCTTTACTTAAGGACGATATAAGCGAGGAAAAACGCGCAAAGCTTTCACACGAGCTTTACGAGCTTCTTTCACGTATTGAATGGCTGATTACCACTCTTTTAAAAATTTCCAAAATAGATGCAGGCACGGTTAACTTTAAAAGCGAAACTATTCCGCTTCAAACGCTTATTGATAAATCGGCAGCACCCCTGCTTATCCCTGCTGAGCTGAGGAGTCAAGAAATACGTATTAATTGTAACGGCTACTTCACCGGCGACCTTGCCTGGAGCAGTGAAGCCCTGTGTAACATTATAAAAAATTGCACCGAGCATACACCAAACGGCGGAATAATAGAAATAGAAGGAAAAGAAACTTCAATTTTCAGCGAAATAATTATAAAGGATAACGGAAAAGGCATAGCGGAAGAAGACCTTGCCAACATATTCAAAAGGTTTTATAAGGGCAAAAATTCCGACACCAAAAGCTTTGGTATAGGCTTAAACCTTGCGCGAATGATAATTACCGAGCAAAACGGTACCGTTAAAGCGGAAAATAACCCTGAGGGCGGAGCAAAATTCACCGTGAGATTTTATAAAGGAACCGTTTAACGGAGCCTTCACTTTTTTTAAGTCTTTTACCATTAAGTGAGCGCTTCTAACGGTTCCTTTTGTGACATATTTGTTATAATTCAGTCACCGCTATGTAATTTGATTATTTTATAATAGGGCTGTAAAATCATTTTAAGAGGTGTTTGACTATGGAACTTATTAGAGTTGAAAACCTGTACAAAATTTACGGCAAGGGTGAAAACTGCGTAAAAGCGCTTGATAACGTTTCCTTTACCGTAAACAAAGGTGAATTTATAGCCATTATCGGGCCTTCGGGCTCAGGTAAATCCACCCTGCTTCACATATTGGGCGGTGTGGACAGACCTACAAGCGGCAAGGTTTTTGTAGACGGTGTTGACGTTTATGCTTCGGGTGAGGACCGCCTTGCAGTATTTCGCCGCCGTCAGGTTGGGCTTATTTATCAGTTTTATAACCTTATACCCGTACTAACTGTTACCGAGAATATCACCCTACCTGTACTTATGGACGGGCAAAAGGTAAATAACGAACGCCTTAACGAGCTTATTACCCTTTTAGGACTAACGGGCAGAGAAAATCATCTGCCCAATCAGCTTTCGGGAGGACAGCAGCAACGCGTTTCCATAGGCAGAGCGTTAATGAACGCCCCTGCTGTAGTGCTCGCCGACGAGCCCACGGGAAATTTGGACAGTAAAAACAGCCGCGAAATTGTTGAGCTTTTAAAGTATTCTAATAAAAAATACAATCAAACGCTTATTATAATTACCCACGACGAAAACGTTGCTCTTCAGGCCGACCGCATAATTGCCATTGAGGATGGAAAAATCACCCGTGACGAGGTGAGAAATCAGTGAACATTCTTAATAAATTCACCTTAAAGTCTTTGCTGAAAAACAAAACCCGTACCGTAGTAACCGTAATAGGCATCATATTGTCGGCGGCAATGATATGCGCCGTTACCACCTTTGTTTCAAGTATTTATAATTACGCTTTGCAAAATGCAATATACGAAAACGGCGATTGGCACGGAAGCGCATTAGATACCACCTTCCAAACCTACGAGGATATTGTTTCTTCGAAGCAAACCGAAAAACAGGTTTACGCCTGCCAGCTCGGTTATTCAATACTTAATAACAGTCAAAACGAAAATAAGCCATATCTTTATCTTTTGGCGGCCTCAGACGGCTTTAATAATACTATGCCGATACACGTTACCGAAGGTCGTTATCCTGAAAACGATAACGAAATACTCCTTCCTGAGCATCTTTACGACAACGGCGGAGTACGGTATAATTTAGGCAGTGCAATTGAATTAGAGCTTGGCTACCGCGATTTTGACGGCTTTAAGCTTGGACAAAACACCCCCAACTACACCTACGATGACAACGGCAATGTAATAGCCTTAGAGGAAACCTTTTTGCCGCGAGAAAAACGCACCTTTATTGTCTGCGGCTTTTACGAGCGCCCCACCTTCGAGCCTTATTCCGCTCCCGGCTACACCGCTATTACACGCTTAAACGGTAACCCCGACAAAAGCCTGCTTTACAGTATATGGTTTAAAATGGACAACCCTAAAGAGGTTTACTCCTTTATGGAACGCCTTGGCATATCGGGAAGCCGAAATCAAAGTGTGTTAAACTATTCGGGTGCTTTCCGTTACGAAGGCTTTAATGCAATGATAACGGGTCTTGCATCAATAGTAATAATTCTTATAATGTTTGGCTCTGTTTCCCTTATCTATAACGCTTTTTCTATTTCGGTTTCCGAAAGAGTAAAACAGTTTGGACTGCTTTCCTCCTTGGGTGCCACACAAAAGCAGCTGCGAATGGCTGTATTATACGAAGCCTTTGCAGTAAGCGTTGTCGGTATACCTATCGGTATAACTGTAGGTATTGCAGGAATCGGTATAACGCTTATTTTCGTAGGAAGCAAATTTGAAGCTATTATCGGCTACGAAATTCCTCTGCGCCTAAGCGTATCACCCATATCGGTGCTTATTGCTTCTGCAGTAGCGGTTATAACCGTGCTTATTTCCGCTTGGCTTCCGTCAAAAAAAGCAACCAAAATATCGGCGGTTGAAGCCATACGTCTTAACAGCGAAATTTTTTCGAAAGGCAACGTGAAGAGTTGGCCTTTAACCTACAAGCTTTTCGGTCTGCCCGGAGTACTTGCAAGCAAGCATTATAAGCGAAGCAAAAAGAAGTACCGCGCCACAGTTATAAGCCTTTTTATGAGTATAGTGCTTTTCGTTTCGGCTTCAGCCTTTACCGATTATCTTAACGAATCGGTAAAGGGAGCAAGCGCAATATCCGATTATGATATTTGTTATTCGAATTTTCAAACAATTCTAAATGAAAGTGAGCGTAACGACCTGCTCACCCGTTTCAGAAATGATACGGCTGTAACCGACGTTACTTATTTACAGAGCCGTTCACTTTTCGCCGATATAGATAAAAAATATCTGTCAGACAATTTTGACGCCGAAGATTTTTTCGAGTCTGTTACCACTCCCTCGGGACAAAGCTTAGGTTCTATTCACACAAATTTATACTTTATCGATGACAATTCCTTTAACGCTCTTTTAAAAAAGCACAATCTTAAAAGCATCGGCTTTACAAATGCAAGCTCTCCAAAAGCAGTAGTGGTGGACACAAATCTTTATTTTGACCGTGAAAAAGGTAAATACGTAAAGCTAAATCTTATTAAGGGAAAGGAATGTACCGTTGAGGTAAGCTTTCTTTCGGAGGTTGAAGGCTATTATTTTTCCGATGAAATAACCTTACAAGACGGCACTACCCGTTTCCGATATTTTAATAAGCATAACAGTAATGAATATATAGACTTAACAAGCGACCAAGCTTATACTCGCCTGCCCCTTTATTCGGGTGCAGTAATCGACGAGCGCCCCTATTATATAAACACAACGCGGGGCCTTGCCTTTATTTATCCCGACAGTCTTAAAAACGTAGTACTGAAAAACCTGCAGGTTAGCGATTATTCTTACAGCTATTATTTTAAATCCGCTAACCATACCGAAAGTATTAAGGCTATTGAAAAAACTCTTAAAGACGTTAATATTACCGGTGGCGCAATAACAGACTATGCCGAGCGCTACGAAGAGGCTCGTAATACCATAATTATTGTACGCGTGTTTTCCTTGGGCTTTATAGTTCTTATTTCCCTTATTGCCGCCGCCAACGTATTTAACACAATTTGCACAAACGTAAATCTCAGAAAAAGAGAATTTGCAATGCTTAAATCGGTAGGAATGAACGCTTCGGGCTTTAACAAAATGCTCATTTACGAGTGTCTTTTATACGGTTGCCGCGCTCTTTTATACGGACTTCCCGTTTCGGTATTCATAACCTATCTTATTTACAGAGTTGTAAACCAAGGCTATGCCGCCGACTTCCGCCTGCCCACAGTTCCGATTATAATTGCGGCACTTTCGGTATTTACGGTAGTTTTCGCTTCAATGCTGTATGCAATGCATAAAATTAAAAAGGATAACCCCATTGATGCACTTAAAAACGAAAACCTTTAAAAGGAGCAATTATGAAAAAATCACGTTTTTTAAAAAAGTTATTTGTTACCTTAATTTGTGTTATACTCGTTTTCGGCATTGCCGCCCTTTGTATTAACGGCTACGTAAAGTCAAGCACCAAGGATAGGATTATAACAACCGAACAAGCCGCAAAGCTTGAAAACGTAGACTGTATATTGGTGCTCGGCTGTCTCGTAAAGGCAAACGGTGTTCCAAGCAATATGCTTGCCGACCGACTTAAACGAGGGGTTGAGCTTTACGAAAGCGGTGCCGCGCCAAAGCTATTAATGAGCGGAGACCACGGACAGCACACCTATAACGAGGTTCAAACCATGAAAGACTTCGCAGTTGACCGCGGTATTCCCTCAAAAGACGTTTTTATGGACCATGCAGGCTTTTCCACCTACGACAGTCTGTATCGTGCCAAGGAAATATTCGGCGCTGAAAAAATAATCATTGTAACGCAAAAATACCATCTTTATCGCGCGTTGCATATTGCCGAGGAATTGGGCATAGAGGCTTACGGAGTAGCAAGTGACTATCACACCTACGGCGGACAAACCTTTAGAGAAATAAGAGAAATCGCCGCAAGGAACAAAGATTTTATTTATACACTCTTTAAGCCCAAGCCTAAATACTTAGGCGACGCCATCCCAATTTCAGGCGACGGAAATTTAACAAACGATTAAACGTTTATTAGCAAAAAAACAACCCTTGTGTCACACTTCCTTACCGTGTTTGACTCAAGGGTTGTTTTTTATATTATTCCTGCAAGGAGCCCCTCTTGCCTTAAAAATAAGAGTGTGGTATAATTTTTTCGTTAAGGAGTGGTTTAATGGAGCCTAAGGATTATATTATTTCTAAAATTGAAGGCGAATACGCTTATCTTCACGATTTAAGTAACAAAGTCGACGAGGATATTTTTATCGCGCTGTTTTTACTGCCCGACGGTGTTGACGTTGGCACCAAGCTACATTACGAAATGATGGAGTATACTATAATTGAATAATTTTAAAGTTACAGACGTAAGGGCTTTACCGGGCGACGCCGCCTTTTTAATAGAATATAAAAACACCGCCGTTTTGTACGATACAGGCTTTGCTTTTACAGGTTATAAAGTTAGTGATAATATTAAAAAAATCCTTGGAGAACGAAATTTAGACGCTATTTTACTAACTCATTCTCACTACGACCACGCCGCGGGAGCTCCTTATATACTAAAACGTTTTCCAAAAGCAACGGTTTACGCGGGCGAATATGCCGAAAAGATATTCAAAAAGAATTCCGCTAAGGCTCTTATGCGTGAAATGGACAGAAAATTCGCAAATAAATGCGGGGTAAAGGAATACGACGACCTTTTCGACCAATTAAAGGTGGATATAGCGTTAAAAGACGGCGACCGCTTTACTGTAGGCGATTTAAATATTTCCGCTATTCACCTTCCCGGTCACACCCGCTGCTCATTCGGTTATTATATTGAAGAATTAGGCTTACTTTTAAGCAGTGAAACCCTCGGCGTTTACGACGGAAAAGAAGGGGTAGTGCCTTCTATTCTTATTGGAACAGACGCGGCTTTTGACTCCATAAAAAAAGCAAAAAAATTAAGCGTTAAACAAATGGTAATTCCTCACTACGGTCTTATAAGTGAAGATACAACAAAAATCTTTTTAAGCCTTTCGGAAAAAAGCGCAAAGGAAACCTATGAGGGCATTGTGGATATTATTAAAAACGGCGGCAGTAAAGCCGATGCGCTACAGTTTTTTAAAGATAAATACTACCACGGTTATATAAAAGAAATATACCCTGTTGACGCAATGGAGCTTAACACCGGTATTATGATTGATTTAATTATAAAAGAAAAGAACGCCATCGGTTGATGACGTTCTTTTTTTACAGCAAATATCCCGTTGCTATACCTACAACGGCAGAGAGCAGGATAATTATTATGGGATGCACCTTTTTAAATGCAAGAAGTGTACAAACCCCAAAAATTGCAAGGCTTACATAAAACTGCAGAGTTTTGAAAACCGAAAGGCTTACTAAGGAGACGGGGAAGAAAACGCTTATTGCAATAGAAATAATAGCGTTTGCTATAAGTCCCACTACCGCAGGCTTAAGGCCTGTCATTACACCCTTTACTGTTTTGCTGTTTTTAAATTTATCATAAATTTTAGCAACTATAAGAATTATTATAAAGGACGGCATAACCACACCGAGGGTTGCACAGGCAGAGCCAAAAACACCAATGGGTGCCACTTGACTGCCAACGTAGGTGGCAATATTTATGGCAAAGGGACCCGGAGTGGATTCGCTGACAGCAATAAAGTTGACAAGCTGTTCTAAGGCCATCCAACCATTAGCGGTAATTTCCTCCTCAATAAGAGGAAGCATGGCGTAACCGCCGCCAAAGGTAAAAAGACCTATTTTAAAAAAGGTGAGAAACAGTTCAAGATATATCACGTCTTATTCCTCCTATCAACAATAATAGAGGTAACAAGACCGAACACCGCGCAACCGATAAGAACGTAAAGCACGGGGATATCAAGAATTGCGGTAAGCAGGAAAGAAAAAGCCATAACTATATAGGATACCGCGCCCTTGGGGCACTTTTTATACATAGTCCAAAGCGCTTTAAAAAGTAATGCCAAAACGCCTGCTCTTATACCGTTAAAGGCGTATTTAACCGGCTTTAAATCACCAAACTCGCTAAGCACCGCAGAAATAGCAAGTATTATTAAAAAGGAAGGAAGCACGACACCTAAGGTGGCAAAGAAGCTTCCCCAGAAGCCGCATACTCTATATCCTACGAAGGTGGCGGAGTTTATTGCTATAGGGCCGGGGGTAGACTCTGAAATAGCAATAATCTCTAAAATATCGTCTTCGGTTACCCATTTTTTATTTTCGGCAATTTCGTGCTGAATAAGAGGAATCATAGCATAACCGCCGCCAAAGGTAAAAGCTCCTATTTTGAAAAATACAACAAATAGCTGTAACGCTTTTTTAATTTTATCTTTAATTTTCAGCACCCTCTTTTTTGCTTAATTTTTTTATAATTAAAGTAATACCGTAAAGAACCATTCCAACAACTATAGCAACCACAAGATCAAATACTACGGTAAGCACGAAGGTTACGGTAAGCACCAAAATATCGTCAATACGTTTGGTTTTATAAATAGCGACAAAATGACGCCACTCACTCATATTATAAGCCACAACAAACAAAATTGCGGCAATTACGGGCATAGGAATAAGCTCGGCATAAGGCATAAGGAATAAAAGCACTAAAAGCAGCACCACCGAATGCACCATACCTGCAACGGGAGTTTTGCCGCCGTTTTTAATATTTGCGGCGGTTCTTGCAATAGCGCCCGTAGCGGGAATACCGCCGAAAAGCACCGAAGCAATATTGGCAACACCCTGAGCCACAAGTTCCGAGTTTGAATTATGCTTATCGTTTATCATACCGTCGGCAACAACGCAGGAAAGAAGTGATTCAACGCCTGCAAGAAGCGCAATGGTAACGGCATTTGGAAGCACGGCGATTGTTTTTTCAAGGCTGAAATCCATACCGCCGAAATCCACTTTTGGAAGTCCCGAGGGAATGGTATAAAGGTCACCGATAGTAGAAACGCCTGCCGAAAAAAGCGGAACAAGACCTACAAGCAGAGCTCCGATTATTACGGCAATAAGCGAAGGCGGAATTTTCTTTTCAAGCTTTGGATAAAAAATAAGCACCAAAAGGCTTATTACACCAATAAGAAGAGCCTCCCACCTAAAGGAAGAAATATGGTGGATATTTGCCTCGATTTTTTCGGCAGTTTCAATAGGCCTTACACCCTCTGCATAGGTTAAGCCTAAAAAATCCTTAATTTGTCCTATGAAAATAGTTACGGCAATACCTCCCGTAAAGCCTACGGTTACAGTTTTAGGTATAAAACGGATAAGGCTTCCCAGCTTTAATATACCCATAAGAATAAGTATAATACCTGCAAGCACGGTAGCAATAAACAAGCCGCTCATTCCCTGTTTTGCAACGACTCCCGCAACAATGGTTGCAAAGGCGGCCGTAGGGCCTGCAATTTGTACTCTGCTTCCGCCTAAAAGAGCAACGAAGAAGCCTGCGGCTATAGCGGTATAAATACCCTGAGCAGGCTCGACACCCGACGCAAGCGCCAAAGCAATAGACAGCGGCAAGGCAATAATAGCAACTATTATGCCTGCGGTTAAATCTTTTACAAGCTGATTGCCGTTGTACCCCTTTAAGGTTTCGAAAAATTTAGGTTTTAAATAAAAGCTTTTCATAAATAATCCCCTTTTCAACAAGGGAAAGTATACCATATTAAAAATAAAATGTAAAGAAAAATAATACCTGCCAAGCTAAAGGCAATTACAGTTTAAATGTTACGACAAAAACCCCTCTGTTTATAACAGAGGGGTTTTTAAGAACCAAATTACCTTAGTCGTCACTTTACAAAACAGATTACTGCTTTACAACGTGATGACCAAAGAAGCAGATTATATTAACTCAATAATAGCCATCTCAGCAGCATCACCGCGGCGGGGGCCGGTCTTGGTGATACGGCAGTAACCGCCGTTTCTGTCAGCATAACGGGGAGCGATTTCGTCGTAAAGCTTCTTTACAACGTCACCCTTGGTTATGAAAGCATAAGCCTGACGCTTGCTGTGTAAGCTGTTATCTTTAGCGAGTGTAATATATTTTTCAGCCATTGCACGAACTTCCTTAGCACGAGTAACGGTTGTTTCAATCTTGCCATTTTCAAGCAGGAAGGTTACCATTGCTCTGAGCATAGCAGTTCTGTGATCACTGGTTCTGCCGAGTTTTCTAGTACCGGGCATGGATATTCACTCCTTACTATTATTCGTCGTCACTCTTAAGGCTATAGCCAAAGGAATTAAGCTTTGCAATAACCTCTTCAAGCGATTTACGGCCGAGGTTTCTAACCTTCATCATATCCTCTTCGGACTTATTGATAAGGTCCTCTACCGTATTGATGCCTGCACGCTTCAAGCAGTTGAAGCTACGAACAGAAAGATCAAGCTCTTCAATAGTCATATTGAGAACCTTCTCATTATCGTTTTCACCCTTAACAGCCATAATGCTCTCGGTTTCACTTGCGCCCTCAGTGAGCTCAAGGAAGAGTTCAAAATGCTCCATAAGGATTTTCGCAGATAAAGAAACTGCTTCGTTTGCTTTGATGGAGCCGTCGGTCCACACCTCTAAAGTTAGGCGACCCTTGTCTGTAACCTTACCAACACGGGTATTGTCAACAGTAGGATTAACCTTTAATACAGGGGTGAAAATCGAATCAACGGGGATAACTCCGATAACTGATTGCGCCGGCTTGTTCTGATCGGCCTGTACGTAGCCTCTGCCATTATCAATGGTCATTTCCATATTGAGCTTGGCTCCCTCGCCGAGGGTAGCAATGTACAGTTCGGGATTTAAAATCTCAACCTCAGAATCGCACTTGATGCTGGCACCTGTAACTACACAGGGACCTTCAGCTTCAACGTATACGGTCTTAGGAGCGTCGCCGTGAAGCTTCGGAATAAGACCCTTAATGTTGAGTATAATTTCGGTAACCTCTTCCTTTACACCGGGAAGGGTGGAAAACTCGTGTACTACACCGTCGATTTTAACGGTAGTTACAGCAGCACCGGGAAGTGTGGAGAGAAGAACTCTGCGCATACTGTTACCGAGTGTTGTTGCATAGCCTCTTTCAAGAGGCTCCATAACGAATTTACCGTAAGTGCCATCGGCTGTTAATTCAAGCGTTTCTATTCTGGGCTTTTCAATCTCTATCATTTAAAAGCTCCATTCTCCGTAAATATATTTTTTAATAATCGGATAAATTATACGGAAAAGTATCCGACTGCAGTTAGTTAATTACTTAGAGTAGAATTCGACGATGGGCTGTTCCTCAACGGGAGCATCAATCTGATCACGCTCAGGTAAAGCAATAATCTTTGCTTCGCACTTATCCTTATCAACGTCGATCCAAGCAGGAGCAGGTCTGGAAGCGTTAGCTTCAACTACACCCTTCATTTTCTCAAGTGCCTTGCTCTTCTCGCAAATAGCGATAACGTCGCCTGCCTTTAAGAGATAAGAAGCGATGTCAACTCTGGAGCCGTTAACCTCAAAGTGACCGTGTCCGATAAGCTGACGGGCTTCAGCTCTGGAAGAAGCGAAACCAACTCTGTATACAACGTTATCAAGACGGCTCTCGAGAATCTTTAAGAGGTTTTCACCAGTAACACCCTGTTTTCTCTCAGCAATTTCAAAATAATGACGGAACTGACCTTCCTGAACGCCGTAGAAACGACGTGCCTTCTGCTTAGCACGAAGCTGAAGACCGTATTCGGAAGACTTCTTACGTCCCTGACCATGCTGACCGGGAGCATAAGCTCTTACAGCAATGGAACATTTTTCAGAATAGCAGCGTTCACCCTTTAAGAACAATTTCTGTCCTTCGCGGCGACAAAGTCTGCAAACTGCACCGGTATATCTTGCCATGTTTTACACCTCCATTAAATTCGGTTATACACGTCTTCTCTTAGGAGGACGGCAGCCGTTGTGCGGGATAGGAGTTACGTCTTTAATCATAGTAACTTCAAGTCCTGCAGACTGTAATGCACGGATAGCAGCCTCACGGCCAGCACCGGGACCTTTAACAAAAACTTCTACAATCTTAAGACCATGCTCCATTGCAGCCTTAGCAGCAGTTTCTGCAGCGCTCTGAGCGGCAAAAGGAGTAGATTTTCTGGAACCTCTGAAACCGAGCTCGCCGGCAGAAGCCCAAGAAAGAGCGTTACCCTGAGAATCGGTAATGGTTACGATTGTGTTGTTGAAGGTAGACTGGATATGAGCGGCGCCACGTTCAATGTTTTTCTTTTCGCGACGTCTACGAGTAGAAGTCGTTTTAGCCTTAGCAGTAGCCATATTATCTTCCTCCTGACTTATTTCTTCTTGTTAGCAATGGTCTTCTTGGGACCCTTACGGGTACGGGCATTGGTCTTGGAACGCTGTCCTCTAACCGGTAAGCCCTTACGATGACGAAGGCCTCTGTAACTTCCGATTTCAATAAGTCTCTTGATGTCGAATGCG
>JAFVIF010000023.1 GCA_017474125.1 Clostridia bacterium | reverse complement strand
AGATGGTCTATTGAAAGATAGGGGTATTTATATTTTTCAAGCAGTTTTTGAGCAAGTGCAGTTTTGCCTGTATGCGATGCTCCGGTAATTAAAACAATCATTATCTCACCTACAAACTCTTGTTTTTCGAACAGATTATATCACTTTTCTGCATACAAATCAAGGCGAAGCCTTGTATATCATCAATTCCGCAGGAATTGCATATCATCAACACGCAGTGTTGCATCTCATCAAGCCGCAGGAGGAATTATACACGGCTATGCCGTGATGATATACCATCGCAAAGCGATGGATGATATACAGCCCCGTTGGGGCTGATGATATGCCAAGCCTGCGGCTCGGATAAAAAAAGAAGTAACTTTTGGTAGACAAAAGTTACTTCTTATTTGCGAAAGGGTAACCAAACGGAGCAGAATCGAGGTAAAAAAGCCTAAAAGTACACCAATCGCATTATTCTCCGTCTTGTCGTTTTGCACATTCGGCGCATCTACCAAAAGAATCAAGTTCTAAAGCGGAATCAAGTATTCTCGTAAGTTCTTTATATATTGCTTTGCGCTCCAGCGTGGTGGGAAAATCATCTTCTTCAATAGCAGGGCTGTATCCTTTTCTGCCGCACAGATAACAAACATGAACATATTTTTGGGCGGAAGGATTCCAATTGTCAATATATAGAGATTGCCCTTTCTTTCTAAATATGCTATGTGACATAGTACCGCCTCCTTGGGAAATTATTATATCATAAAACCCAGGATCAGTCAATGATGCATCGACTTCGTCGATATGATGTTTTTCGTTTTGCTCAAAATGATGTTGCTCGTTTCACTCGCAATGATGCGATGTTTGCACCAAAATGTGGCGAAGCCACGCATCATTAGGCGAAGCCGTCATCATTGGCTAAGCCAACATCATTTGCCGCAGGCAAACATCATTCAAAAAGACCTCTTTTGTCCAGTAGACAAAAGAGGTCTTTTTGTTGGTGGAGGCGAGGGGAGTCGAACCCCTGTCCAAAGATCGATTCATACAGGCTTCTCCGAGCGCAGACATTTCTTTAAGTTCCCGCTACTGTCCGAAAAATGTCATTCTGACAATATTGGTAGCTCAAAGTCGTGACAAAGAGATGAGCAGCTCTCTGTTCATGTGCACCGCTAATCGACGCCCTTCTCAGGCCGCGGTATTCCCGAGTCGGACGGCCGCCTAATTAGGCAGCAAGAGCAACTTTATTGTTGTCGTTTAATTTTAAAATTAGTGAGTTTTTAGGTGGTCCCACTTGCCACCGCTCGCTTCCCATACTTCACGGTCCCTGTCGAAACCTTTACGCCCCCATATTTATCTGTTTTGTTCCTTAATGGCTCTGTCAATGTTACGGTCAGCATCCTTTTTTGCGGCAACAGCACGCTTATCGTAAAGCTTTTTACCTTTACAAAGGCCGACCTGAACCTTTACAAGTGAACCCTTAAAGTAAAGCGATAAGGGGATAAGTGTTAAGCCTTGCTGCTTTATAAGGCCTAACATACGCATAGCCTCGTGCTTATGAACAAGCAATTTTCTTGGCCTAATCGGATCTTTATTAAATATATTTCCGAATTCATAAGGGCTTACATGCATTTGCTTTATAAAAAGCTCACCGTTGTCAATACTGCACCAGGCGTCTTTTAAATTAACGTTTCCGCCGCGTATTGATTTTATTTCGGTGCCGGTAAGAGCAATGCCGGCTTCAAAGCTTTCAATAATAAAATATTCGTGAAACGCTTTTTTATTTGTAGTAATAGTCTTTGTATTTTCCGACATTTATATGCTCCTTTCCGTTAGTTTTTCAATGAGTATAGCATATTTTTATGTTTTGGTCAAGAATTATTACATACTATATAACGACTTATGCACTCATTTTTCGCATATATGCATAAAATTTTTTTGAATTATTTATAAAAAACCTTATTTTTAGGAGAATTATGCGTTATTAACTTAAAATATACTTGCATTTTTATTTACGTAGTGGTATAGTGATTATGCATTAATTATAATTTTACTTTGGAGGAAATTGTTATGAAAAGAATTATTGCGGCTATTTTAGCAACTCTTATGCTCGTTGCATGCTTTGCAGGTTGCAGCGGCAAGAAAACACTTGTAATGGGTACCAATGCTGAATTCCCCCCTTATGAGTTTGTAGATGACAGCGGTAAAATTGTTGGTATTGACGCTGAAATTGCACAGGCTGTTGCAGAAAAAATGGGTTACGAGCTTGAAATCAGAGATATGAAGTTTGACTCCCTTATTACTGCTGTTCAGTCCGGTAACATCGACTTTGCTCTTGCAGGTATGACCGTTACCGACGAGCGTCTTCTTTCCGTTAACTTCTCTAACACCTATGCTACCGGTGTTCAGGTTGTTATAGTTAAGGAAGGCTCAGACATCGTTAATCTTGATGCTCTTGAGGGCAAAATGATTGGTGTTCAGTCCGGTACAACCGGTGACATTTACTGCACCGATGATTACGGTCAGGACCACGTTAAGCAGTATGACAGCGGTGCTCTTGCAGTTGCTGCTCTGGTAAACGGTCAGGTTGATTGCGTTATCATTGATAACGAGCCTGCCAAGAACTTCGTTAAGGCAAACGCCGGTCTTAAGATTCTTGACACCGAATATGCTGTTGAGGATTATGCTGCCGCTATCGCTAAGGATAACACCGAGCTTCTCGATGCTTTCAATAAGGCTCTTGCTGAACTCAAAGCAGAAGGCAAGCTTGATGAAATCATCAAGAAGTACATTCCCGCTGAATAATTAATTTATTAATCGGCAGGGACGGGTTACCGTCCCTGCTTGATTTTGTTTGAAGGGTGAAATTTGTGACTATTTTGAATTTTACCGATTGGATTGCAAATGCACCTGCTTGGTTGCAAGCGCTGCCCGATTGGCTTCAAAACTTCGTTTTCCAGCTATACCAGACCTTTATTTATCAAAATAGGTGGAAATTTTTTACCGATGGTTTGAAAATTACTTTTATTGTTACCATCGGTGCGCTGATTCTCGGTGTAATAATAGGTCTTTTAATTGCTATAGTCCGTACCGCTCACGATTCATCGGTTAAAAAACCGTTTTTCTTGCTACGTTTTTTAAACTGGTTTTGTAATCTGTATTTAACTGTTATTCGCGGTACACCTATGATGGTACAGCTTCTTATTATGGGCTTTGTTATTATGGCTCCCAAAACTGAAGCAGGCACCATTGCTTGCGGTATTATTACTTTGGGTATTAACTCAGGTGCATACGTTGCCGAAATCGTTCGTTCAGGCTTAATGTCTATTAGTGTCGGTCAAAGTGAAGCCGGTCGTTCTTTAGGACTTAGCTATGCTCAAACTATGTGGCATATAGTTATTCCTCAGGCCTTTAAAAACATTTTGCCTGCTCTTGGTAATGAAATGATTACCTTGCTTAAGGATACCTCTCTCGTATCGGTAATTGCTTTACGTGACGTAACCAAGCAAGCGCAGAATATTGCCAATAAAACCTATCAGGCTTTTGTTCCGTACATCAGCCTTGCGCTTATTTATCTTGTTTTGGTTATTGTAATGACCAAGCTTTTAAGCATTCTCGAAAGGAGGCTGCGTAAGAGTGACCACTGATAATGTTATTATTAAGGTGCGCGATTTAAAAAAGTCCTTCGGAAAAATAGAAGTACTTAACGGTATTGATATTGATATTAAAAAAGGTGAGGTAGTAGTCGTTATTGGTCCTTCGGGCTCGGGCAAATCAACTTTTTTGCGTTGTCTTAACCGCCTTGAGGAGCCTACCGACGGCAAAATTTTTCTTGAGGAAACCGAAATTACCGATCCTAAAATTGATATTAACCTTCATCGTCAGCGTATGGGTATGGTTTTCCAGCAGTTTAATCTTTTTCCCCATAAGACGATTCTTAAAAATATGACCTTAGCACCGATTAAGCTTTTAAAAACACCTAAGGCTGAAGCAGAAGCAAAGGCAGTCGAACTGCTTGAGCGTGTTGGACTTGCTGATAGAGCATTGTCTTATCCGTCTCAGCTTTCAGGCGGACAAAAACAGCGTGTAGCCATTGTTCGTGCTCTTGCTATGAATCCCGAAGTGATGCTGTTTGACGAGCCTACCAGCGCCCTTGACCCCGAAATGGTTGGCGAGGTGCTCGAAGTAATGAAGGAACTTGCTCAGAGCGGTATGACTATGGTTGTGGTTACCCATGAAATGGGCTTTGCAAGAGAAGTTGCCGACCGTGTAATTTTTATTGATGAAGGTAAAATACAAGAAGATTCCTCTCCTGAAGAGTTTTTCGGTAATCCTAAATCACCGCGTCTTAAAGATTTCCTTTCAAAGGTTTTATAATTTTTTACCCGCGTTAATAACGCGGGTATTTTTTGGCAATTAATGTTTTACAGCATATACTGAAAATGTAAGCTCTGTGATTAAATTTCAAAAAAACGGAAATAATAAGAACAGAAAACGTTTGGAGTGTGAAACATAAATGACCATTAAACGCGGTGACATTTTTTATGCCGATTTAAGTCCTGTTGTAGGCTCGGAGCAGGGTGGAATCAGACCTGTACTGATTGTTCAAAACGACGTTGGTAACCGATATAGTCCTACGGTTATTGCGGCGGCGATTACCAGTCAGCACGATAAAACCGACCTACCGACGCACATTAAAGTGAATGCGGTATCCTCAGGCCTCGCTAAGGATTCTATCGTATTGCTCGAGCAGGTTAGAACTATTGATAAGCGAAGATTAAAAGAGAAAATGGGATCCCTTGATAATAACAGTATGGGCGCTGTGGATGCGGCGCTGTCGGTAAGCTTCGGGCTTAATTTTAACAACGACCGACCAACAACATAATTGTTGAAAAAATGACGGCAATGCCGTCATTTTTCTTTACTTTTAATACTCGCCGTGTTAATATTATAATAAACAATAAATATGGATGTGATACCTATGGATAAGCTTATTATGTATTATACTTCTCCGGCCGAAAACAGCGATTTAGGCTGGGAAAGACAATCCTTACCGCTTGGTAACGGATATATGGGCGCAAACGTCTTCGGAGGTCTTGACAGCGAACGCATTCAAATGACTTCTAACGAATTGGCTAACCCATTAAATCACGGTGGACTTAATAACTTTTCAGAGGTTTATATTGATTTTAATCATAATACTGCCGAAAACTATATCAGAGGTCTTAATCTAAATAATGCGACGTCGTTTTGCGAATATGATTATAACGGTGCTCATTATTCGCGCACCGCTTTTACATCATATCCCGATAACTGTTTTGCTCTAAGAATTGAATGTGATAAGCAACAGCTCGCTTT
>JAFVIF010000022.1 GCA_017474125.1 Clostridia bacterium | reverse complement strand
TTGAATGAATAAAAATATAGTTGAAGCAGCTGCCGCACATAGAATCGTTATTACGCTCATTCGCATAATGTCCTTAAACATCCACACAAAAATATTAGCCTCTGTTAATGTAAGTGCAACTATATTCATGAGTATATGAGCTAATATAGGCGCCTTAATAGAACCATATTTCTCATACAAATAAGCTAATAAAATCCCTGAAAGGCTTCCATACACCGCTTGCACCAAATTGCCATGATAAAATCCGAACAAAAGCCTTTTCCTCATTTCCAAGTTTTCTGTTAATCCAAGCAAGCTGATTCATTGCTTGATAAACGCCGGAATTGTCACCGTGCATTATAGACATCGGTGAGTCGGGGCATATTCTTCTGTTAGTTGCCGCATCGGGCATTGGTGTGAAATCCCAAGTGTCAATAGTGAATGGACGCTTTACAAGTCCGTGCTCTTTATCAAAGCGTTTTTCATCGGACATAACGTAATTGATTCCACGCTCGAGATTTGGCAAAATTTTTTTAAGCCACTCGTTGTCTCCCGTAGTTTTGTAAAGATAAACTGCGCCCTCAACTACAAGATATTCAATATCAGCCTCAAGCTCAAGACGAATAAGCGCAACGTTGTCCTCGGGGTAAATTACGTAGCAATCCTCGTTAACAAACGACCAATGTACATCATCAAGCTGCTTTATCAGCTCATAATACTGTCCGTCCTCACGCTGAGTTTCTATTATGAAATCGAGGAACGACTTTAAGTCGTATTCCCAATGACGCATAGCCTTCATAACGTGAACGTGATCACGTATCCAGTTTTTATCGGTCATCAGTATTTTACCGTCGATAAATACGAGCGAACGATCGTCATAAATGTTGCTTCTAAGCTGTCGAATAAAGAGTCCGAGCTTTGGATCCGTTGTTGTAAGTATAGAGGGAAAACCGAGCTCGCGGTTGTTGTAAGTGCCATTTTGCTTGCCGTCTATGTTCATTGCCGGAAGCTTATGTTTAAATTCAATCATTTTGTTTCTCCTTTAGAAAACTCCAATAATGCAAATTCCTATAATACCTATAGCTATTCCGACAATTTGTTTTCGGGAAAGCTTTTCACGAAGCAAAAGGATGCTTAACGTCATAGATAAAAATACTACTCCACCGTTAAACGAAGGGTAAAATACAACCCCGGGAAGTTCACCCGCTAGGAATATGTTTAATCTGTTATAAACACAGCTCAAAAATCCCGAACAAAGAGCATATATGATAAATAGCTTTTGCTCATCCTTGCTGTCTTTATTAATGTTTTTCTCTTTTTCAGACTTGAAACCGCCTGTAAAGAGGCAAATAATAGTGTAAGAAATCAGCATTACAATGCTCGAAAACAGCATCATATCGCCCGCCATCTCAGGACTTGCGCTTTTTGAAAACGCCTTAAACGTGAGTCCAACGCCTGCTGCACAAACGAAGAAAAGTGCTGAATATATTAACCATTTTCTGTTATAGCTTTCATTCGTTTTCTTGAAGGTCGTAAGAAAAATTCCAACAATCAGTACCGAAAGCCCCAAAATGTCGGGTATTCCTACCCCTTCACCCCAAAGGATGAAGCAGGCAAGCACCGATACAACTAGAGAACAGTTTCCGATAAGGGTGGTGACGGACACCGACCCTGTATTCATTGCTTGTGTTTTGAAAAGAATGAACAAGGCCTGTGTCACGCCGTATACAACACCCCATAAAATAATGTCGGAATTAAGAGTCAGCGTGAACCTGTTAGCAACAAACAAACATATGCACCAAACGAGTGTTCCAATTAAATTATACTTATAAATCTTGCTCCCGTCAAGCTTTACCTTATGTAAAACAACGCTGTTTGCCGAAGCAAAAATTATTGATGTAAGTAAAAGCAAATACATAATTAAATTGTTTTATTTTGTGTCTTTTTATTTTTCAAGCGGTCGATGAACACTTCAAAATCGGAAGGTGCAAAAATGTAAGCATCTTTTATTCCCAAAGCCATAAGCATCTCTCCTGTGATTCCGTTTACAGCAATAGTACCGCCGTTTACGTCGCCTTCTATAGTCTCGGGGACAGATGCGGGAGCTCCCTGCGATTTATCCGGGCTGTATTTAAACCAATATCCATAAGAGCCGTCTTCCTTTTTAAAACGAAGTGTTTTTCTGGTTGTAGCTCTTATCATATCCTCGGCACGTTCAACCAAAAGTCCGCGTAGCTCCTTGACCATATCGGGATCGCCACAGACTCTTACGTTTTCCATTATACGGTTTACCGCAACCCAAGGGTTGTATACCGAAACCGAGTCGCCTCCAACTCTGCCATCCCTGTCAGGACCTTCATTGATAATCATTTCCGCTGCAGAAGTAAACGCTTCCTTTGCATAATTTAACTTTATTTTGCAATCTGTGAAGAATCGCATGGTTTTCATAAGTCCGTTTACGGAAGCATACGTAACGTCCTTATGCCAAAGACCGTTTTCGGGATTCTGACATTCATTAAAGAAGTCTAAGGTATATTTAATAAATCCGGTAGGCTCGTCATTGCGAACCGCCTCCTCTTCTCTGACAATAAGCTGCATTGCCTGCTCACCTATAATATGACCGATAGAATAAGAATTGGAATCAATGTCTTTTCGGAATTCGTCGATGTATGCTTTCCAGTTTTCTAAGGTTTTGAGTCTTTCTGGCCAATCTCGCTTTATGATGGTTTCGCCGTCATCGCCTTTCTTTTTTACACCGCTTGGATATCCGTAGGTGCCTTCGACACCCGAAGGGGTGTTCCAGTTTGGCTTCATCCCGAATTTTCTGAGTATATCAACCGCACTGCCTATATCGCGGCTGAGTCTTCCGGCAGTAATATCTTTTCCCCACTGAGGATGGTAGAAATAACCGTTCTCTGAGGATTGGAGAGAAAGAGTAAAGGCAACAATTTCGCGGACTGTTTTCTCGGGAAACGCCTTTAGGTAGTCGTCATCGTAGCCACGAAGCATTCCGGCACTGCGGAAGAAATTGAGAGCCTGATTGGTGGACTCAACGTCAAT
>JAFVIF010000021.1 GCA_017474125.1 Clostridia bacterium | reverse complement strand
AGTTCGGTCCCTATCTGTCGTGGGCGTAGGACCTTTGAGAGGAACTGTCCCTAGTACGAGCGGACCGGGATGGACGTACCTCTGGTGCACCAGTTGTTCTGCCAAGGGCATAGCTGGGCAGCTAAGTACGGATTGGATAAACGCTGAAAGCATCTAAGCATGAAGCCAGCCTCAAGATAAGATATCCCATAGTGAAGACTAGTAAGGTCCCCGGTAGACTACCGGGTTGATAGGCACCAAGTCTAAAGGCAGTGATGTCAAAGCTAGGGTGTACTAATAGACCGAGGGCTTGACCTATATTTCGATTCTCCTTGTAATCACTTTGTTCAGTTTTGAAGGTGTGAAAATTAAAGCAGTCACTTTGGTGACTGCTTTTTTTACATTAAAACCCGTAACGAAAATCACTTTCTTGGTGCTCGTTACGGGTTTTTCTTATTTTAAAGGTATTATTCCTGCTGTTTCGTAAATGTATTTTCCTTCTAACAACAGCTTTTTAACACCCTTTTGCAGTGTTGTTGTTGCAACATAATCTTCAGGTGGGCATTTTTGATTCGGGAATACGTAGCCGTGCACAAGTTTACCCCCCGCAACAATGGGGAAACGTATGAAACGAGAGGAAAATCTGCTCAGTTTTGAATTTTCACCTAAAATTTCGTTAATATCGGGGCTCATTAGCCATGAACTGCAACGAATTGCCTTAAAATCCTTATCAGGGTAGCAAAGCTTACATTTTTCTACACCCTCGTCTAAGGCTTCCTGCACAGCTTCGGGAGTAAGGTTTGAATCCCAAAAAATGTGCAGAGTTATTATATCATCACCGGGGGAGACTATTAATTCCCATTCTGCTTTACTAAAGGCTTCTGCAGTTCTTGAAACGTACCGTTGGTCGCTTCTGTGACCTATATATTCATTTTCGGTCTCCTTAAAGCTTGCAATAAAAGAGCCTTCTTCATCGGTAGCGCCTGCGCTTCTTAAGGGAATGCCGCTTTTGTGAATAGGGAGGTTGTTTCCGAAAACCGTTACGATTTTTCCGCTGTTTTTATTGCGTAATACGTACGGGGAGTTATAATCGGCAGGTATCATATGAAAATTTATACCCGCCTTGCCGAAGTATAAAATCTGAAGCTTGGTAAACCTATACAGCCAAAACGAAATAAATGACGAAATGCCTACGATTTTGGTACGATAGCGCTCCTGCTCACGAATATAAATATTAAGCACACTAAGGTCTTTTACCGCATCTTCGTGTGAAAATCCACGACTGATAAGCTCCTCGTAGGTTTTTTCAAAGGAGGGAAGGTGGATTAATACGGGGAGCATATTAGTTGCAGGAGTATTTTCGGGCTCGGGACAGCGAATAGGGATTGCTTCTTCGTATGTAGCATCCTTTAAAAATAGACTTACCGAATCTAAATAAGCTTTTCGCTGAGGGTCTTTTTCAATTGCTATAAAGCCTTCACGCACGGCTTCATAATATTCTGCAAAAATATTGTATTTTTCCTGCATAGAATCTATCATTTCAAGGGAGCAAAGCTCTTCTTTTCTGCTTTCGGGAACAGGGTAATATCCCTCTTTCAAAGGAACAGGCTTTTCTACACCAAGGCTTAACGCTAATTCTTCAAAAGTCATAATAATGCTTCCTTTCCTTTTTTGAGGTGATTATAGCACCGAAATTTTAATCTGTCAACAATTTTTACAGCTCGTATTAACTTAACCTGTAGTTGATTTATTTCAAACTTTTTTATACGCAAAATTTGCTTGGGGGAACTGAAAATTTTTTTTTGAAAAGCTTGCTGAAGTAGTATACGTCTGAAAATCCCACCGTTTCGGCGACTTCGGTTACGTTTAATAAACCTTGTGATAGAAGCTTTGCTGCTTCATTAAGCCGCAAATTAATGAGGAACTGTGTGGGTGTGGTGCCGTATAATTTTTTGAAGCTTTCTCTGAAATATTTATCGCTAAGTCCTGATTTTTTTACAAATTGGATAAGATTAATTTCGTTGCTATAATAATTATTCAGCAAATATTCGTGAGTTTCGGTAAATATATCGTATTTTGGTGCGGGCATTGTTTCGCATACCGATTTTTGATTTAAAAGGCTAAAAATTTCATAAATAACGCCAAGGGCCATATAATAGTTGCTTTCAATTCGTATGCTTCGATAATTAAGCAGCTTTCGGAATAAAACCGAGTAGCGCGGGTCAGATTTGCAGTTAATAAGCTGCGTTTTTATGGGAGCTTCACATGTGAAGGTAACGCAAATTGATGTGCCGCTTTTTATTCTGCGTACATTGTAGGTTTCGTTAGCGCCTATGTTAAAAACACAATCCTGCTTTACCTTTAGTGTGCCGAAATCAAAGGAATGGTGATATTCTCCGTCTAATTGATATGACAATATGTTAATGTTATTGGGCAATGTGTTGCTCCAGCTTGTTTTATCGCTTTGATAGGTGTATATGTTGTGAATTTTAGTTATATGGTTAATCATTATATCACCTCTACCCGTAAATTATACATTTGTTTTTATAAATAGTCAATAAAAAATCAATATTTAGTTCCGATTTGTACAAATTTGCGAAGTTATTACATTGCTTTTCAAGAAGAAAAAGCATACAATAATATTACCAAAAGGTAAAGGGGCTAATATTATGAATTATGAAAAGTTAAGAAATGAGCTTTATGATTACTATTTTGACGTACTTCCTGATAAGGTAGAAAAACTTCGTATTAAGGTTTTTGAAATTATGGATGCTTATGCAGCGCAGCATCCTAATGCCAGCAGTTATTTTTTAAAGAAAAAATTATATGAAGTAATTGCCGATAATATTGAGCCTACTGTTTTCCGCGATGTTCCTTTTGCTTTTGAAACGGGCGCGTTGCTTGCATGGTGTGATGGTAGATATGACCGTGGAGGAGAACACGCAAACGGTTGGCTCATGCAAAGAAACCAGCATCTTTATGAGGAGTTTGACCCCGAGAACTATAGGAAATATAAGGTTATAGGTGGTTTGTATTCACAGTGCGGTATCTTTGCCGACTTTATGCATATGGGAATACCAATGAAAAAAGTGTTCAAATTTGGTTTGTCCGGTGTGCTTAATGAGTTAGCCGAAGCTAAAAAAACCTGTAAAACCGATGAGGAATTGGAATTTATTGATTGTGCCGAAGCGGGAATAAATGCTCTTCAAAAAATAGCATTGCGTTGTGCGGAAGAAGCACGAAAAAACGGTATGGATGAGCTTGCAGAAATTACCGCAAGAGTGCCGTTTAATGCTCCTAAAACCTTCCACGAAGGTCTTTGTACCCTGGGCTTTATGAGAAAGGCACTGGGTACTATTGAAGGCTATGGTTTCAGCTCTATGGGCAGAGTGGATGTATTGCTTGCCGACCTTTATGAAAACGATAAAGCTAATGGTGTAACCGATGAAGAAATGCTTGATTTGGTTTCACGCTTTATGATATTCTTTGACGCTACCAATGACAGAAGAATTAAATTCGATGGTGTTGTTTCTTATGAGCTTGAAAATACCGTTACTGTAGGTGGTTGCGATGAGCAGGGTAATCCCGTGTTTAACCCTGTAACAACAATGTTTATTACGGCAAGGGATAATCTTAACTGTACTTATCCCAAAATTATGTGCCGTTTTTCCGAAAACTCTCCTGAAGAGTATTTAAGGCTTATTAGCAGAGCATTGGTTAAGGGAAGAAGCTACAGTATTTATGAAAATGATGATACTATGATTCCTGCACTCGTTAATATTGGTACGGAGTTGGAGGATGCACGCAATTACATTGTTGGTGGATGCTGGGATGCTTTAACTCCCGATGCAAACAATAAGTATAGCGGTGAATGCTTTTTCCTTTTGTCTCCATTTAATTGGTTGATAAGAAATGCCGCAGACAAGTTTAATGCTATGGGTGTACAATACAAGCCTTTTTTGGAAGCGGAAACCTTTGAAGAGCTGTATGAAAATTATATAAATGTTGTTTTCCAAATAGTTCAAAACAGAATTAATTATTCTACAAGAGGTTCATCTGTTTGGGACAAGGTTAGTCCTGCTTGTGCACTGTCTGCTTTGATGGAACCCTGTATCAAAATGAAGAAGGATGTTACGGCAGGTGCTATTAAATACAGCAGAGAAGCTGTGTATTTCACCTGTTTTGCAGAAACCTGCGATTCTCTTTTTGTTATAAAGAAATTGTGCTTTGATGATAAAATTTGTACTATGCAGGAGCTTTTTGAACAATGCCTTAATAACTGGGAAGATGAAGAATTGCGTCAAAAGGCATTGGCTGTTCCTTCTTTTGGTGATGGCAGTGAAGAATCTACGGAATTTGCAGCCAAATTCTTTGACGACCTATGCAGTATCGGCGACAGAATAGAAAATATTATTGTTGGCAAATGCCGTGTTGGTTTTAACCTTTACACCGAAATAGTGCGTTCGGGTCAGTGGATGGGTGCGCTTCCCAACGGCAACAAAAAAGGAATGTTTTTAAGTCAAGGTATTACTCCAACAAGAAACGGAAATAAAACATCTTTGTATGATATGCTTGAAAGCTTTAAAAAAATAGATTTCAAAAAGACCTCGGGTAATGCGTCTATGACTGTGACTTTGCCTGCGGGAAAAATTACCGAAGAAACAATGGCTTCACTTTTCAGAGTTTTTGCACGTAACGGACTTCAGGCAATTCAGCCCAACTGTATAAATCGTGAAGAATTGCTTGAAGCAAAAAAAGATCCTGAAAATCACAAGGATATTGTTGTGCGTGTTTGTGGTTTCTCAGCTCCCTTTGTATCATTGCCCGAAAACTACCAGGATGAAATTATTACAAGAAGTCTTTTAGAGGTATAAAATGAAACTGAAAATAACCGACATTCAGACATTTACCCTCCATGACGGTCCGGGAATTCGTACTACTGTTTTTTTGGCGGGATGCCCACTTAATTGCGTGTGGTGCCATAATCCCGAAGCGCGCACGCAAAAAAATATTCTTGTTTTTGACAGTAAGAAATGCACTATGTGTAAAGCCTGTCTTACGTGTCCGAATAAGGTACATTCCTTTGATGATACCCATAGAATCGACCGTAATTTATGTAACCTTTGCGGAAAATGCATTGCTGCTTGTAAATTCGGCGCCTTGAAAGAATCGGTGCGTTGCCTGAGTGAGGAAGAATATTTAAAAATTATTGAGCGTCAACAGCGTTTGGTTGGAAAAAACGGTGGCATTACCTTTTCGGGCGGGGAACCGCTTATGCAAGGAGAAGAACTGATAAAATTTTTAGAAAAAACCACAATTCATAAAGCAATTGAAACTTGTGGGTACTGTGAAGAGGAATTGTTTAAAGAGGTTATAAAAAGGGTGGATTTTGTTATGTTTGATATAAAACTAATGGATGAAAGCCTACACAAAAAGTATACCGGAGCTTCCAATGAATTAATTTTAAAAAATCTTGGGAATTTAAGGGCAAGCGGCAAGCCATTTGTGCTGAGAACTCCTCTTATTCCGGGCATTACCGACACAAAAGAAAATTTAGAGCAAATTGAAAAAATTGTTTCGTCAGACAATTGGGAAAAACTGTCATACAATACCTTGACTCCTATAAAATACAACCGAATAGGAGAAACGTATCTGCTTGGCGAAAGCATTAAATAGTGATTTTTTGTAAAAGCAATATTTAAAACCGCAACTTAAGTTGCGGTTTTATTTATGCTGTAATTCTTTTTTAATTGAAGTTTTTAAACGGATATGGTATAATGTAGCAAATATAAGTTGTCTTTGGGGGAAGAATATGGCAAAGGATATGCTTTCAGCATCTATCGTTGTTTATGGCGGTGCAGAGCAGGCTAAAATAACAGCAGCTTCGGTTCTTGAAAATACCAAAAAATATCCTTTAACTCTTTATGTTATAGATAATGCTTCGCCTGATGATGCTGTACAAAAATTACGTGAAATTTCGGATATAAGCCTTATTGAGCTTAAAGAAAACGTTGGCTTCGGCGGCGGTCATAACGCCGTTATTAATAAAATTTCAAGCAAATATCACGCCGTTATCAACCCCGACGTTGAATTAAACTGCGACGTGCTTGCTCACCTTGTTGAGGTGCTGGAGCAAAACGACGATATTATGCTTATTGCCCCTAAAATTATAGGAGAAAACGGAGAGGAACAGCATTTGCCGAAGCGTCACCCCACCTTCCGCTATTTGTTTTTAGGAAGGCTTTCCCGCTTTGGCGGTATATTTGAGAAAATAAGAAAAGAGTATACACGGGAAAACGAAGGCCTTGAAAATCTAACCGATATTGAATTTTGCTCAGGCTGTTTTTTCCTTATCCGAAGCGAAATATTTAAAAAATTAGGCGGCTTTGACAAGCGTTACTTTATGTATATGGAGGATGCTGATTTATCCCGCGAGGTGTCAAAATACGGCAGGGTTGTTTTTGACCCCACCGTTTCGGTAAAGCACCTTTGGAAAAGAGAAAGTGCCAAAAGTCTTAAATTTTTGTTTATTCATTTATCTTCTGCTTTTAAATATCTTAAAAAATGGAGGAAAAAGGTATGAAGCTTCTTATAACCGGCTGTAAAGGTCAGCTTGGTAATGAGCTCAGGGAAATTTTATCCTCGGGCAAAAGCGAAATCGGAAATATTCCCGAATCTCTAATAGAAGCCGAGGTTGTTGCCGTTGATATTGACGAGCTTGATATTACTGACTTTAATGCTGTTAACTGTCTTGTAAGCAGTCAAAAACCCGACGTTATCATTAACAGCGCGGCTATGACCAATGTTGACGGCTGTGAAAGTATGCAGGAGGTTGCCTATAAGGTAAATGCCGCAGGTGTGAGGAATTTAGCCGTTGCCGCCGAAAGCGTGGGAGCAAAATTCCTTCACGTTTCCACCGACTACGTTTTTGCAGGAGACGGTGCGGAGCCCTACTGCGAATGGGATAAAACCGACCCCAAAAGCGTTTACGGTAAATCTAAGGCCTTGGGCGAAGCCTATGCGCTTTCCTTTTCTTCCAAATGCTTTATTGTCCGTACCTCGTGGCTTTACGGGTATATCGGCAAAAACTTTGTTAAAACGGTGAGAAGGGTTATGCGTGAAAGGGGCTCTATGACGGTGGTTAACGACCAGCGAGGCAATCCCACCAACGCCAACGACCTTGCTCATCATATTTTAAAGCTTATAACTACAAATGAATACGGTATTTATCATTGCACCGGTAACGGAGAATGCACCTGGTATGAGTTTGCGGTTGAAATAGCAAGGCTTTCAGGACTTGTCGGCGTCATTTCTCCCTGCACCAGCGAGGAATACCCCAGCCCCGTTAAGCGCCCGAAATTTTCTTCTCTTTCGCATTTGGCCTTAAGCTGTGCCGTAGGGGATGAAATGCGGGATTGGAAAACCGCTTTAAAAGAATACATTTCGAAAGTTGAGGATTAAAATATGAAAACCTATCTTGTTACCGGCGGCGCCGGCTTTATCGGCTCAAACTTTGTTATTTATATGCTTAATAAATACGACGACGTAAAAATTATAAACGTAGATAAATTGACCTATGCGGGCAACCTTGAAAATCTTAAAAGCGTTGAAAACAACCCGCGTTATTGCTTCTATCAGGCAGATATTTGCTCCCGTGAAGCCATTTCCGAAATATTTAATAAGCACGAAATTGATTACGTTGTAAACTTTGCGGCCGAAAGTCACGTTGACCGTTCTATTGCAAACCCCGAAATTTTCGTTGAAACAAACGTACTTGGCACCGTTAATATGCTTCAGTGCGCAAAGGTTGCTTGGCAAAGGGGCGACGATACCTATAAGGAGGGTGTAAAATACCTTCAGGTTTCCACCGATGAGGTTTACGGCTCTTTGGGAGAAACGGGTTACTTTACCGAAACAACTCCCCTTGACCCTCATTCTCCCTATTCCTCAAGTAAGGCCTCTGCCGACCTTTTCGTAAAGGCCTTCGGCGATACCTATAAATTCCCTGTGAACATAACCCGTTGCTCCAATAACTATGGCCCGTATCAGTTCCCCGAAAAGCTTATTCCTCTTATTATGAATAATACACTTAATCATAAGGAGCTCCCCGTTTACGGCGACGGTATGCAAATAAGAGACTGGCTTTACGTTGAGGACCACTGCAAGGCTATTGATATGGTTATTCGCGACGGCGTTTTGGGTGAGGTGTACAACGTAGGCGGCCATAACGAGCGCACAAACATTTTTATAGTTAAGTCTATAATTTCTTATATTAAGGAAAACGTTGACGACACCGTAGGCGAGCATATGATTCGCCACGTTACCGACCGTAAGGGTCACGACCGCCGTTACGGCATTGACCCGCAAAAAATTAAGGACGCTCTCGGCTGGTATCCCGAGACTCCGTTTGAAATAGGTATCAAGAAAACTCTTGCCTGGTATCTTCAGAATAAGGAATGGGTAGAAAACGTTACAAGCGGTGACTACCAAAAGTACTATGATAAAATGTACGGCGGAAAGAAGGACGCAGAATGAGCGAAAGGTTTGGAAATTTCACCTTCCACAAAACCGAAATCGAGGGTGTAATTATAGTTGAGCCTACCGTTTACGGTGATTCCCGCGGCTATTTTACCGAAACCTATCAAAAGGAAAACTTTATAAAGGGCGGAATCAACGTAGAATTTGTTCAGGATAATCAGTCTATGTCGGTAAAGGGTGTGCTCAGAGGTCTTCATTTTCAGAAGAATTTTCCGCAATCAAAGCTGGTGCGCTGTATAAGAGGCGCCGTTTACGACGTTGCGGTGGATTTAAGAGAGGGCAGTCCCACCTACGGCAAATACGTGGGTATTGAATTAAGCGCAGAAAATAAGCGTCAGTTCTTTATCCCCAAAAACTTTGCTCACGGCTTTTTGGTGCTTTCCGACGAAGCAGAATTCGCCTATAAGGTTGACGACTTTTATCATCCCAACGATGAGGGCGGTCTTTTATGGAACGACCCTGATATCGGAATTGCTTGGCCTCTTGAAAAGGATGCGGAGGTAATACTTTCCGATAAGGATAAGGTTAACTCAACCTTAAAGGAATTAAGGGAAAATAATGAAAAGAACAAAGCTGATTGACCGCATTTTGCCAAATTATACCAAGGGCGAAGAAATATTCAATATGGTTACTCACATAGTCGGCGGAGGCCTTGGCGTGGTGTACCTTGTTATTTCGGTGCTTGTAGGCGCCTTTAAGGGAAACCCGTGGTCTATAGTTTCGGCTTCGGTTTACGGAGCTACTACCGTAACCCTTTTTACTATGTCCAGCATATATCACGGCTTGCATCCCTCTACCGGTAAAAAGGTAATGCAAATTCTTGACCATTGTACCATTTACTTTATGATTGCAGGCACCTATACCCCTATCACCCTTTGCGCAATGCGTGAAAAATATCCCGCTCTTGCTTGGGTGGTGTTTGGTATTGTCTGGGCTATTGCCGCCTTAGGCACGACCCTTACTGCTATTGATATCAAAAAGCACGAAAAATTTGCAATGATATGCTATTTGTGTATGGGCTGGTGCATAATCATTCCCATAAAGCAAACCATTGCTTCAATAGGTGTGGGCGGTATTTTGTGGATGCTGCTCGGCGGCATTTTATACTCAATAGGCGCCATTCTTTATAGAGTAGGCGTAAACAAAAAATATATGCACTCGCTTTTCCATATTTTTGTTGATTTGGCAAGTGTTGCACAGTTTGTGGGGATTATTTTTTATGTCTTATAAATACGTACTCTTTGACCTTGACGGTACTCTTACCGACCCCTTTGAGGGTATCACCAATTCGGTTGCCTATTCCCTTAATTACTACGGTATAAGGGTGGAAGATAAAAGGGAGCTTGCCTGCTTTATAGGACCGCCCCTTTACGAATCCTTTGAAAAATACTACGGCTTTTCAAAAAATACGGCAATAGAAGCGGTGGAAAAATACCGCGAATACTATCGCGATAAGGGCATTTTTGAAAATCGCGTTTATGACGGCGCCGAGGATTTGCTTAAATTTCTCAAAGAAAACGGCTTGGGCGTTGCTCTTGCCACCTCAAAGCCCGAGGTTTTTGCTTTGCGAATACTTGAACACTTCGGCCTTGAAAAATATTTCGACGTTGTAACGGGCGCTACCCTTGACGGAAGCTTAATAAAAAAGGGTGACGTTGTTGCCGAAGCTCTTAAAAGACTTAATGTAAAAGAAAAAAGAGAGTGCGTTATGGTCGGTGACAGAAGCCACGATATAATAGGCGCAAAGGAAAACGGAATTTCTTCTGTGGGTGTGCTTTTTGGCTACGGCAGTAAGGCTGAGCTTAAAGAGGCTGGCGCCGATTATATATGTGAAAGCCTTGAAGAGATTAAAAACCTTTTATTTTAAAGATAATATAATTAAAGGACTAAAATATGAAGGAAACCTTGTCTAACGTAATGGAGGTCGGCGAACAAATGCTGCTTTGCGGCGCCGAGGTGCACAGGGTAGAGGAGGGCATTAAGCGTATGTGCCTCGCCTTGGGTGCCGTTCGTACCGACGTGTTTATTATAACCAGCAGTATGGTTGTAACCGTTTATAACCAAAAGGGTGAATATTTCACCCAAACCCGTAGGGTTATGTCCTCGGGAACCGATTACGAAAAGCTTAACAGACTTAACGCTCTTTGCCGTGAAATTTCCGCAGGTAAAATTCCTGCCGAGGAAATAAAGACTAAATGCAGAGAAGCGGTACAGGTAAAGCATTATCCCTTTGCCCTTGAATGTGTGTGCTACAGCGTTATCGCAGGCGCCTTTACCTTGTTTTTCGGCGGAACCGTTACCCAAATGGCGGTATCTCTTTTTGCAGGCGCGGCGGTAAGGTTTGTTATTCTCCTTTGCGAAAAAACCGTACCCAGCAAAATGTTTTCAAAATTTCTTTCCTGCGCAACGGCAACCCTTATTGCCTTTATTGCCGTTAAGCTCTGCATTATAGGTGACGTGGATAAGGTTGTTATCGGTAATATAATGAGCCTTATTCCCGGTATCGGTTTAACCAACGCTCTGCGCGACCTTTTCACGGGAGACAGCATTGCCGGCATTTTGCGCTCGGTGGAGGCTGTGCTTACTGCCCTTGCCATAGCGGCAGGCTATTTTCTTATTGCTGTGCTGGGAGGGTTTCTTATATGACAAAGGTTGAAATTATACAAATTTTATCGGGCTTTGTAGGAACCTTAGGCTTTACGGTGCTTTTTAACCTTAGGGGCAAAAGGCTTGTTTTTACGGCTTTAGGAGGTCTTCTTTCCTGGACGCTGTTTGTAATTTTCAGTTGGTTTATTAAAAGCGAGCCCCTTAACTACTTTTTCGTAGCTCTTATAATTTCGGCTTATGCTGAAATTATGGCGCGCATTCTTAAAAGTCCGACCACCACCTTTATAACCGCCTCACTTATTCCGCTTATTCCGGGCGGCTCCCTTTATTACACAATGGCGAATGCTTTCGGCAACAATAAGGAAGGCTTTATTGAAAAGGGACTTTATACCCTTCAGCTTGCTTCTGCTTTAGCGCTGGGCATTATAGTTGCCGTTGCCGTAACAAAAATTATAAGCGATGCCGCTCATAAAAGAATGGAAAAAGCAGAACAATAGTAAAAACAAAACGGAGCGCTCACTTAAGTGAGCGCTCCTAATACTCTCCGTTATTTTGTTGAAAAAATTAAAGTATTGTAAACATTGTTTTTATTTTGTTGATTTTTAGGTGAAAATGTGATATATTAGTTGAGTTGTGATTAAATCTGTTTAGGGATGTGAAACCTGTGAATAAGCGAGCCAGTAACAGAAATGCGGAAAAAACCCTTTGGGAAATCGTTAAGCCGCAGTTTATATCGGTGCTAAAATATGCCGCTATGTTTTTAATAGCGTTAATTTATTGGGAATTTTTGCTTCGTACCCAAACAGGCTTTGAGGAAATGTCCTTTTATTTCCTTTTGTTTTTGCCTGCCGAGGCAATGTTTTTGGCCTTCCTTAATGGTTGGCTAAAACGAAAATGGAACCGTATTGCAACCCCCGTCGTAATGTTGTTGCCCTTCGCCTTTTACGTAGCGCAGCTTGTTTATTACCGTATTTTCGGCTCTATGTTCTCTATTTCTATGATAGGTATGGGTGCCGATGCGGTGGAAAACTTCGGCTGGGCGCTTTGGGATACCATAGGCGATTCGGTTGGTTGGATTTTCCTTTGTCTGTTGCCCGTTCTTGCGGTTGCTGCCTTTGCCTATTTTGCACCCAAAAAGTACTTTAAGCGCTATAGCCCCGCAATGCACTTCGTGACCCTTTTAAAAACGGTTTTACTGTGGTCTCTTGCCGTGCTTATGCTTATTCCCTTCGGCACGGGCGATGCGTCTCCCTATGCCGCATATTCCTCGTCAAATATTGATACCGACACCGCTTCCAGCCGCCTCGGTGTTTTGACTAACTCGGTGCTTGAGGTTTACTACAGCATTTTCGGCTCTGACGCTCCAAGCGAGGATTTAGGTCTTACAACCCCCGTTCCTCCCGAGCCCCTAAAGCCCGACACCTCGCCCAATACCGTTACCGCCCTTAATTTTAATAAGCTCTCCTCTCTTACCTCCGATAAGGGCAAGCAGGAGCTTTGCAATTACTTTGCTCAGGTTGGCGGTACCAACAAAAACGAATATACCGGCAAGCTTAAGGACTTTAACGTTATTTATATTTGCGCCGAAAGCTTTTGCTCTTATGCAATTGATCCCGTTGTAACTCCCATTCTTTATAAAATGAGTCAGGGCGGTATTGTCCTTAATAACTACTATAACTCCTTTAAGAACACCACCACCAACGGCGAGTTTGCCTTTATGACAGGCCTTTGGCCCGACGTTTCCCGTGATGCCGATACCAACTCAAAAAGCGGTAGCTTTACTCAGTCGAAGGATAATTACATTCCCTTTGCGCTGGGTAATATGTTTGAAAAGGATAACGTGAAAACCTACGCTTATCATAATTTCCGCGGCTATTACTATTCACGTAACGAAACACACCCCAACCTTGGCTACACTACCACCAGATTTATGAACGGTGAAAACGGAATGCGCTTTACCACCTCGTGGCCGTCCTCCGACCTTGAAATGATGGAGCAAAGCGTTGACGATTATATTAACAATCCCCGTTTCCACGCTTATTATATGACCTTCTCGGGTCACGGCCCTTATTCCGATGCTAACCCCATTGCGGTTCGTAATCTTAAGACCGTAAAGGCGCTTTTGGCCGGAAGAAGTCTGCCGAATAACGCGGTTTATTACCTTGCCGCAAACTATGAGCTGGAAAAGGCTATGGATTATTTGATTAAGCGCCTTGAAACTGCAGGCAAGCTTAACAGCACCCTTATTGTTCTTACGGGTGACCATTATCCCTATTACCTTAACTCCAACTCTCTCGATGCTCTTGCCGGCAGAGACGTGGGCAGTAACTTTGAACAGTATAAGTCTACCTGCATTATGTATGCGCCCGGTATTTCCACCGTTAAGGTTGATACCCCTTGCTGCAACGTGGACATTCTCCCCACCGTGCTTAACCTTTTGGGTATGGAGTATGATTCACGACTTCTGCCGGGTACCGATATTTTCTCAAGCAACGACCACTATGCAATGCTTTATAATAAGAGCTTTGTAACCGATAAGGTTAAGTATAACGCAACTAACGGTAAGGCTGAATGGCAGGGAAGCGCCGACCTTATGAGCGAAAGCGATAAGCAGGCGTATATCGACTACTATTCCTCCTTGAGCGCGAACCGTTATAACGTGTCCTTAAAGCTTATGAAGGAAGACTTCTTCAGGTTTGCTTTTGATAATATTCAACAGCCCGTAACCGATACGTCTTCGTTAAACAGCACGGGTCAGCCTGTAAATTAAATAATAAAGCTAATAAAACGGAGGTTTATAACCTCCGTTTTGTCACAAAATATGCCCTTAGCTTCGTTTAATATACAGAAAGGGGAATTAGTATGAAAAAAATAGTTGCTGTGTTTTGTGTTTTCCTGATTGTGCTTTCTCTGTCCTGCTGCGGCAGAGAGGATATCAGCGCCTATATAGAAACCGAAAGTGATAGCGGCAAGCGTTATATCGTCTGCCCCGTCAGCGGAACAAGGGTGAGTGTGTATAGAGAATTTGAAATATACCTTGAGGATATCAGCCCTTCTCTGTTAAAGGCGGCGGATGAAAAGCTTTCATCCGATTTGGCCGAGGCGGGCGGTGAGCCCTATTATTCGGGCGTTGAGCCCTATTATTATTTGCGATTTGATGACGAGGGTTATCTTTGTCTTTGTGTTGAAACAATTGTGAAAAAAGAATCACAGTTGTCAACAAGTATTGGAGATCACGAACATCTTTTTTTCACCGAAAGAATTACCAAGGAATCGGTAGAATAATTTAAACCCGTGGGGTGCCCTTTTAAAGGGAGCCTCACGGGTTATTTTTGTTCTAATGACTATGTCTAAGCACTATTATGAAAATTCGTCGGTTAATGCTCTGTCAAACAGCTCGTCTATTGCAACCATAACAGGTTTATTTTCGTACAAAACCTCGTAAATGCGCTGGCAAATAGGAAGCTCAATATTAAGCTTATTGCCCATATTAACAATAGCCTTAACCGTGTAGTAGCCTTCGGCCAAGCGTTCGAAGGTTTCGCCCTTGACGTAGGATTCACCAAACTGTCGGTTGTGGCTGTACTTTGAGAAAACGGTGGCCTCGTAATCACCTAAATGGCACAGTCCGTAGGCGCTCAGCTCGTTTCCGCCCTTAGCCGCAATAAGCCTTGCAACCTCACGGGTGCCGCGCGCCATAAGGGCACCCTTAAGGGATGAAAGCCCTAAGCCGTCCAAAAAGCCTGCCGCAATGCCTATAACGTTTTTTGCGGCGGCGCCGATTTCGTTGCCTATTAAATCGTTGCCGTAGTAAAAGCGTATAAGACGGCTGGAAAATTGCTCTACAAGGAGCTTTTTAACCTCGTTATCCTCACTGTCAATAACCATACAGTTGGGTATTCCATGGTAAAATTCCTGAACGTGGCCGGGGCCAATCCATACGGCAACCTTATTAGAGGGGTCAAGATTATCCTTGGCTATTTCCGAAAGCCTGCGTCCCGTGGAAATTTCGATGCCCTTCATACAAAGCACGAAAATTTTGTTTTTGGGAGCATACTCGTTTATCTGCTCAAAAAGTCCCTGAAGTGCCTGAGAAGGAATAGAAATAATAACCACCTCGCTGTTTTCAATGCAGGCAAGGTCGGTGGAAAGCTTAACCGATTCGGGTAGGGTAAGCAGGGAATTTTTGCGGGTGGCTAAAAAATCCTGCATTTCCTTAGCCTCTTTAAGTCCGTAAAGCGTCACGTCGTGGTGACGAGTATCAAGATACCAGGTGATAAGGGAACCCCATCTTCCGGGGCCAATAACCGTTATTTTCATCTCTTAATCTCCTTCGTTATTTAGTTTCTTTAAATATTTTACCACAGATACTGCAATAGGTATAGCACAAATTGCGGTAAGCAGGTCGGCACAGCATTGAGTTGCCTGAAGTCCCGTTTCGCCAAACAGCGCGGGTAGTATTAAAACAAGGGGGATAAAGAATATACCCTGCCTTGCAGTGGCCAAAAAGGTTGCGCGAATCACCATTCCAAGGTTTTGCATTATCATATTTCCCATTATTATTACGCCGAAAAAGGGTACCGACAGGCATTGAAAACGCAGTACTCTTGAAGCAAAGGAAATAACCTCGGCATCCTTTCTGAAAAGGGAAATAAGCTCCGGAGCAAATATAAAGCCTATTATGGCGGCTATGCTTAAAAATACGGTGGTAACCTTTATGCAAAAGGCAAAGCCCTTTTGTACGCGGCTATAAAGACCTGCGCCGTAGTTAAAGCCGCAAAAGGGCTGAAAGCCTTGACCGAAGCCGATAACCGCAGAGTTTATAAACATAGTTATGCGGTTTACTATGGAAATAGAAGCTATGGCAAAATCTCCAAAGCCGCCTGCAACAAAATTTAATACAATGGTAGCAACGCTGGCAATGCCCTGTCTGCAAAGAGAAGGCAGTCCCCCGCGGAAAATTTCTTTTATAAACGAGGCCTTCAGGGTGAAGCATTTAAGCCTTATGCGTAAATTGGAGCCCTTGGTGGTGCCTATAAGCAAAAGAATAAAGGAAAACACCTGACTGACAACGGTAGCTATGGCGGCGCCTGCCGTACCAAGGTTTAATTTAAATATAAAAATGGGGTCGAGTACAATATTTAAAATACCGCCCGATACAAGGCCTACCATTGCGTAAGAGGCATTACCCTGAAAACGGAGCTGATTGTTAATAACAAAGGAAGAAATTATAAAGGGAGAGCCTAACAAAATATACCTTAAATACTCTGTTGCGTAGGGAAGTATAGTTTTGGTGGAGCCTAAAATAACGGCAAGCGGCTCAATAAATATTAAACCGAAAACCGTAATAAGTATTCCTATAAAAAAGGAGGAGAAAAAGCCCGTAGAGGCCATAGCCTCTGCTTCGGCTGTGTTTTTACTGCCGAGAGCGCGGGAAATATAATTGCCCGAGCCCTGACCGAAAAAGAAGCCTACCGCCTGAATAAGCGCCATCATTGAGAAAACAACGCCAACGGCGGCGGTGGCGGAAACGTCGTCGATTTTACTTACAAAATAGGTGTCTGCCATATTGTAAAAGGCGGTCACCAGCATACTTATTATGGTGGGTACGGCCATTTTAATAATAACGGGCTCAATTTTGCCTTGCGTCATTTCGGTAAATTTTTTGCTTGTATCCTTCATTATAAACATCTCGTAAAATAAAATTGTTAAATAACTATGAAACCATTATAGCATAAATTAAAATATATTGCAAAACAAGTTTATTGTTTAACAAGAAATAATCCTAAAGCCAATTTGCACCGTAAAAATAAAATGTTTTAACCGTCACGTTTTTTAAAGCCTTCGGGAGATATACCGTATATCTTTTTAAAGGCGCGGCTAAACTGATAAATGTCGGAATAACCCACAAGTCTTGAAACTTTGCTTACCGTAAGGCCTTCTCGTAAAAGCTCGGTCGCTTTTTTCATACGAAATGAAAGTATGTATTGGTAGGGTGAAAGAGAAAATTCCTTTATAAAAAGCTTGTGAAGGTACGGCTTGCTTATATTACATTTTTTAGCCAGCATATCAAGGCTTAAATCGGGCAAATCAAAATGACTTGCGATAACCTCTAAGGCGGGGGAAAGCATGGTGCTTTTACGCTCGGTATCAAGAAGCTTGCAGAAAATAGAGTAAACAAGCGATAAAACGGAAGCATTATTTTTTGGACAATCAAATGCGCTTTCGCTGCATATACGGTCGTAGATGTCCGCTATTTCCTTTTTGTCAATGGCGGAAAATGAAGTGATTTTATCATCCCATTCATCACAGTAAAAGCAAAACATAATGCTTTCGGCGTCTTCAAGACAATGATTTATATAAGATGCGCCCTGAGATATGTAAACGGCGGTATTCGGGTCGGAAATCACCTGTCCGCTTTTGTTCGTGAAGCTGATTTTTCCGCTAAAGGTAAAAATCAGCGCGGCGCTTTCGCGGTTATCCTTGGTAATGGTAAAACCCTTGTCATTACTCACTTTAGTACAAGAGTAAAATTTTTTAATGGTAGGTAAAGAAAATTCCAAGCTTTTCACTCCTTAAAGGTTGAAAAAGTATAGTTTCGGCTAAATATATTATAGCTTTAATCATTTAAAAATCAAGCATTTAAGCTATAATTAAGAAAAAAGGAGTGTTTTATATGAATTTTTTTGGTAAAACGGCATTTATAACGGGAGCTGCCAAGGGAATTGGCAGAGCAATAGCCTTGGGCTTTGCAAAAAATGGTGCGGATATTATAATCGCCGATATTAATGAAACTTATTTAAAGGAAACTGCGGAGCAGGCAAGGGCTTTGGGGGTAAAGGTAAAAATCGCTGTTTTTGACGTTGCTGACGAACTTGCTTCTAAAAATGCAATAAAAGAAGCCGAGGCGGAATTTGGTAAAATAGATATTTTGGTAAACAATGCGGGTATTTATCCCGCAAGCGATTTTATAAATTCTACTTCAGAGCAGTGGAAAAGGCTTATTGATATAAATATTATGGGCAGTGTATACCCCACTCAGGCGGTACTTCCCGGTATGATAGAACGTGGCTACGGCAGAATAGTAAATATAGGCAGTGTTGCAGGTGTTTACGGACTTGGTTGTTTCGTTGATTATTCGATGACAAAGGGTGCCATAATAGCTATGACCAAAGCGCTGGCTAAGGTGGTAGCTGATAAGGGCGTTACCGTAAACTGTATTTCCCCCGGTAGCATAAACGTAACGGATAGAGACGACGTAATGCTCAAACATTCCTTTACGGGCAGACCCGGCACTCCTGAAGAACTGGCAAACGCCGTGCTTTTCGTTGCAAGCGAAGAAGCAAGTTATATTTCGGGTCAAAACTATCAGGTTGACGGTTGCAGAAGAGCAATGTAAAATAAAAACGACTGAAGCGATGTATCGTTTCAGTCGTTTCTTTTTATTTACTTCTCTCGAGCCAAACCGAAGCTAAGTCAAGTGCTTCGTAGAAGCCGTGCTTTTCGCTTGTCTTTTTAACGCGGTCCTTTTCGTTAAGGCCTGTATCGCTGAGCATAAGCTCAATTTTAATTGCATCGGCAATATCATTTTGGCTTGAAAGAATGGTAAGGCGAACAATATAGGTGTCGCTCATATTACCGTAGTAAACGGTGTTGCCCTTTCTTACAAGGGGACGTCCCTTATAGGTTAAAAAATCTGCCACAGTTAAACAACTCCAATTTTAATTATTTTGATCGTCGGGAAGGTCGCCGTAAAGGTTAAAACGGAAAAGAAGTGTTTCATCCTCGGGATTGGTGCAGCGAATTGTTGCTTCGGAAACAGTGGCGTTCTTTAAAATGTTAGCAATACCCATAATCTGGCAAAGCTTTGATTTAAGGTTTAATATGTCACCCTCTTCGGTTTCCAAAAAAACGTCGCCCTTGCAAAGATCAAGCGCTTTGATAAATTCTTCAAAATCCAAGTTGTGTAACTGAATAGTTCCTGACATAAAAGCCACTCCTTCATTAGTATTTTCTTACAAAATTATAGCTTATTTACCCCTATAAGTCAAGAATGAGTTGACAATAAATCAATTTAATAGTAAACTAAAAATGATGTATTGTATATTATAATGAATAATTATGCGCCGTTTTTAGCGGCTTATTCTGAAATGAGGTATAAAAATGAAAGCAACAGAAAAAACAATGGAAAAAATAGTGGCTCTCGCTAAGGGCAGAGGCTTCGTATATCCCGGTAGTGAAATATACGGCGGCCTGGCAAACTCTTGGGACTACGGCCCCTTGGGTGTTGAGCTTAAAAATAACGTTAAAAAGGCTTGGTGGAAAAAGTTCGTTCAGGAATCCCCCCTTAACGTAGGCCTTGATTCTGCTATTCTTATGAACCCCGAAACCTGGGTTGCATCGGGTCACCTCGGCGGCTTCTCCGACCCTCTTATGGACTGTAAGCAGTGTAAGTCCCGTCACAGAGCCGACAAGCTTATCGAAGACTATGCCGCAGAAAACAATCTTGATATTAACCCTGCAGGCTGGTCCGATGAGGAAATGCTCAGCTATATTAAGGAAAATCATATTGCCTGTCCTTCCTGCGGCTCTATGGATTATACCGATATAAGAAAATTTAACCTTATGTTTAAAACCTTTCAGGGCGTAACCGAGGATTCTACCTCTACTCTTTACCTTCGCCCCGAAACCGCGCAGGGTATTTTCGTAAACTTTAAAAATATTTGCCGTACTTCAAGAAAGAAGATTCCCTTCGGTGTTTGTCAGGTTGGTAAATCCTTCCGTAACGAAATCACCCCCGGTAACTTTACCTTCCGTACCCGTGAATTTGAGCAGATGGAGCTTGAGTTCTTCTGCAAGCCCGGTACCGACCTTGAGTGGTTCGCATACTGGCGCGCCTTCTGTAAAAAATGGCTTTTAGACCTGGGTATGGTAGAGGAGGACCTCCGCCTTCGTGACCACGACCCCGAGGAGCTGTCCTTCTATTCAAAGGCAACCACCGACTTTGAGTTTATGTTCCCGTTTGGCTGGGGCGAGCTTTGGGGTATTGCCGACCGTACCGATTACGACTTAACCCAGCATGCTAACCACAGCGGCGAAAGCCTTGAATATTTTGATCAGGAAGCAAATGAAAAGTACGTTCCCTACGTTGTTGAGCCTTCCCTTGGCGCCGACAGAGTTACTCTTGCCTTCCTTTGTAACGCTTATGATGAGGAAATTAAGGATAACGGCGAAGCAAGAACGGTGCTTCACCTTCATCCTGCACTTGCACCCTTTAAGTGCGCTGTGCTTCCTCTTTCCAAAAAGCTTAGTGAAAAGGCTTTGGAAATTCACGCCGACCTTGCCAAAACCTTTATGGCAGATTACGATGATGCAGGCTCTATCGGTAAGCGTTATGCACGACAGGACGAAATCGGAACTCCCTTCTGCGTAGTATATGACTTCGAATCTGAAAACGACGGCTGTGTAACCGTTCGTGACAGAGATACTATGGAATCGGTTCGTATGCCTATAGGTGAAGTTAAGGCTTATCTTGCCGCTAAAATTGAATTTTAATATTAAAAAGAACTTTTAATAGGTGAGAAAATGGAGATGGAAATTTTAAGTTCAATTCTTATGATGCTGGCAGGTCTTGCTTTTTTCCTTTTCGGAATGAGCATTATGTCAGCAAGTCTTGAAAAAATGTCGGGAGGTAAGCTTGAAACCACCCTTAGAAAGGCTACCTCCAAACCAATTTTCGGTTTTGCTCTCGGTGCAGGTATTACCATTGCCATGCAGTCGTCTTCGGCTATGACGGTAATGCTTGTCGGTCTTGTTAACTCCGGTATTATGGAGTTCCCTCAGACCATCGCTCCCATTTTAGGCTCCAATGTCGGTACTACCTTTACCGCGTGGATATTAAATCTTATGGGTGTTCAAAGCGATAAATTCAGCCTTATTATGCTTCTTAGCCCCGAATACCTTTCTCCCATAATGGCGTTTATAGGTATCATAGTCAGAATGTTCGCTAAAAAGAGTAAGCATAAAGAGCTTGGCACCATACTTTTAGGCTTTGCTATACTTATGTACGGTATGGAATTTATGAGTGCTTCGGTAAGCGCTATTAAGAATACCGATCCGGAAGCCTTCAGAAGCTTTATGGGTGTTCTTTCCAACCCCTGGGTTGCCTTGCTCGTTTCCACTGTATTTACGGGTGTTATTCAGTCCTCTGCTGCCACCGTGGGTATTGTTCAGTCTCTTGCCCTTTCGTCAGACACCATTACTTGGGAAATGGCAATTCCGATGGTGCTTGGCGCAAATATCGGCACCTGCGTAACAGCTCTTATTTCTTCTATAGGCACCAATAAAAATGCTAAAAGAGTTGTTGCCGTTCATCTTTACGTAAACACCGTGGGCAGTATTCTCACGATGATAATTTTAACTATTGTTTCTCCTTTTATAAAAGAGGTTATTCAGTCTTACATAGGCACCGTCGAAGTATCTATTATTCATACAGTATTTAACGTAATGCTCAGTATTTTAATGGGACTTACTTATAAATTACTTCTCAAAGTGGTTATGTGGCTTGTTCCCGACAAGAAAGGTAAGAACGATAAGAACGTATTCCTTGATGAACGTCTGCTTCTTACACCGGGACTTGCTATTGACGAATGTTCCCGTCTTACCGATGAAATGGCCGAGCTTTCACGTACCGCTATTTTAAAGGCTATTGAATCTATAACCGATTACCGCAAAGAGCTTGTTGAGGAGGTTGACGAGCTCGAGAGCCTTACTGACCGTTATGAAGACAAGCTGGGCACCTTCCTCGTTCGTCTTTCGGGACGCAACCTTTCGGGCAAGGAAAGTCATATTATAGGCAGAATGCTGCATACTATAGGTGACCTTGAACGTATTGGTGACCACGCCGAAAATATTGTTAAGGGCGCCGAGGAGCTTTTTGAAAAGAATCTTTCTTTCTCAAAAAGTGCTAAGGAGGAGCTTAAGGTTATAACCGCCGCTCTTAACGAAATCGTTGACCTTACCATTGATTCCTTTACTAATGATGATATTGAGCAGGCTTCTCTTGTTGAACCCTTAGAGGAGGTTATCGACGCATTGCGCTCCGATATTCACTCCCGCCATATTAAGCGTGTTCAAAAGGGCGAATGCACCGTAGAGCTCGGCTTTATACTGTCCGATTTGCTCGGTAACTACGAACGTGTATCCGACCACTGTTCCAACATTGCGGTTTATACCGTTCAAATGTATTCCAAAAAACTTGACGCTCATAAGTATCTCCGTGGTCTTCATGCAGGTCAAAATCCTGAGTTTGTTTCTCACTTTACTAAATATGAGCAGAAATATTCACTTCCGGCAGAATAAGGAGCTTCTGTATGTTAGAACTTAAAAACATCGGCTATGCCGTAGAGCAGGACGGTGTAAAGAAAACTATTCTTGAAAACGTAAACCTTAAAATAAATGAAGGCTTCGTTGCCCTTACGGGACCTAACGGCGGCGGTAAATCTACCCTTGCAAAAATTATTGCAGGTATTTTAACCCCTACAAGCGGCGAAATTTTCCTTAACGGTGAAAATATTACCGCCTTATCGGTTACCGAAAGAGCAAAAAAGGGCATAAGCTTTGCCTTTCAGCAGCCTGTGCGCTTCAAGGGTATTACCGTAAAGGATCTTATCAGTATTGCCAAGGGCAAGGATATTTCGGTAAGCGAGGCCTGCGGCTACCTTTCCGAGGTTGGCCTTTGCGCTAAGGATTATATTAACCGAGAGGTTAATGCAAGCCTTTCCGGCGGTGAGCTTAAAAGAATTGAAATTGCTACCGTAATGGCGCGCGGCACAGGACTTTCTATTTTCGATGAGCCCGAAGCAGGTATCGACCTTTGGAGCTTTAACAATCTCATTAAGGTTTTTGAAAAGCTGCACGAAAAAATCGGCGGTTCAATTATAATTATTTCTCACCAAGAAAGAATTCTTGATATTGCCGACAGAGTTGTTGTAATTGCCGACGGAACCGTACTTAAAAGCGGAAGCAAAAATGATATTCTTCCCGATTTACTTGCGGCCAGCTCGGTTTGCAAAACCCTTACCGATAAGCTTTAAGGAGGGAAACTATGGACGCAATACAAAAGAATTTACTAAGCGAAATAGCCGACCTTCACGAAGTACCTGCGGGCGCCTATAATCTCCGCGCAAACGGAAAGGCACAGGGTCGAAACTCCACCGAAAATATCCAAATCGTTTCAAAAGAGGACAAGCCGGGTATTGATATTATAATTAAGGCGGGAACAAAAAATGAAAGCGTGCATATTCCCGTTGTTATAAGCGAAAGCGGACTTAAAGACCTTGTTTATAACGATTTTTACGTTGGTGACGACTGCGACGTGCTTATTATAGCGGGCTGCGGTATTCATAATACAGGCGACAGCGAATCCTCCCACGACGGTATTCATACCTTCCACGTGGGAAAAAATGCAAGGGTGCGCTACGTTGAAAAGCACTACGGTATAGGTGACGGTATGGGTGAAAATATTATGAACCCCACCACCGTTATTGAAATTGACGAGGGCGGCAGTCTTGAAATGGAAACCACCCAAATTAAGGGAATCGACTCTACCGTTCGTGATACGCGTGCTACGCTTAGTGCAGGAGCAAGCCTTGTGGTTAAGGAAAAAATAATGACACACGGAAAGCAGTATGCCGAAACTAATTTCGACGTTGATTTAAACGGTGAGGACTGTTCGGCGCATCTTGTGTCCCGTTCGGTTGCCAAGGAAGCCTCCCGTCAGGTTTTCCGTTCCAGGGTTAACGGCAATACTAAATGTATGAGCCATACCGAATGTGACGCTATTATTATGGATAATGCAAGTGTCAGCGCCATTCCCGAGGTTACCGCAAACCATATTGACGCACAGCTCATTCACGAGGCCGCCATTGGTAAAATCGCAGGGGAACAGCTTATGAAGCTTATGACCTTGGGACTTACCGAAAAGGAAGCCGAGGAGCGAATAGTTAACGGATTCCTTAAATAGTAAAAAATAAAAGCCGTGAATATCACGGCTTTTTATTATTCTATTATTTCTTTAATAATATAAGGTGGACGTCGTTTTGTTTCAAGGTATATTTTACCGATATATTTTCCTATTACGCCAATGGCAATAAGCTGAATACCGCCTAAAAACCAAATGGAAACAAAGGTACTTGTCCAGCCTGCCTCGGTGTTGCCGCTAAAGTGCTGAACAAGTGAATAAATAAGCATAACTAAGGACACAAGGGTAATAAATGAGCCGAGCCCTATAATAAGGTTTAAGGGTCGGGTGCTCAGCGAGGTTATACCCTCGGCGGCAAATGAAAGCATTTTTCTTAAGGGATATTTCGATTTCCCTGCAACACGGCTTGTTCTGTCGTAATAGGTGACGTCGGATTTAAAGCCGAGCATAGGCACAATGCCGCGTAAAAACAGATTAACCTCGGTATATTCCTTAAGGGCGCAAAGCGCTCTGTTGCTCATTAATCGGTAATCGGCATGGTTGTCCACAACGTCACCGCCAAGAAGACCGACCGTTTTGTAAAAGCCTTTTGCAGTAAGCCTTTTAAATACGGAATCATTTTTTCTGCTGCTTCTTACCCCGTAAACAATATCGCAACCGTCGGAATACTTATTAAGCATATCATCTATAGCGTTAATATCATCCTGCAAATCACAGTCAAGGGAAATTGCACAGTCACATTTATCACTTGCGTAATGAAGCCCCGCCAAAAGCGCGTTTTGATGACCTCTGTTTCGGGAAAGGAAAATTCCGCTGAACAGGGGTGAGCTATTATTGAGGGCGCGTATAATATTAGCGGTATTATCCTTGGAGCCGTCGTCAACAAAAACTATACGGCTGTCGCTTGATATTACTCCGCCTTTACACAGCGCCTCCATTTTTTCTCGCATAACGGGAGCGGAAAGGGGGAGCGCTTCCTCCTCATTATAGCAGGGGACAATTAAAAACAGCTTAATCATTTTTTATCACCTTTAAAATAATACCATAATCCTATCGGCTTTGCAAGTACTCCACTTGACTTAAAAAAAAGAGTGAAGTATAATAAAATAAATATACCTTGGAGGGAAATTATGAGAGCAGTAATAAAGGTGGGCACTTCAACCCTTACCTACGGAAACGGAAATCTTAATATAAGGGGCATAGAAAACCTTTGCAAGGTTATTGCCGACCTAAAAAACTCCGGAATCGAAATCATACTCGTTTCCTCGGGTGCTATAGGAATGGGTGTAGGAAAGCTGGGACTTAAGGAAAAGCCCACCGATATTCCCTCGAAGCAGGCTGCCGCGGCGGTTGGACAATGTGAGCTTATGTACGTTTACGATAAGCTTTTTGCCGAGCATAATCATATTGTTGCCCAAATTCTTATGACCGGCGACGATTTTTCTCACCTTGACCGTTATGAAAACTTCCGCAACACTATGGACAAGCTTTTGGAGCTTAACGTGCTTCCCGTTATTAACGAAAACGATACCGTTGCAACGGGAGAAATTAAGGTGGGCGATAACGACACGCTGTCTGCTATGACTGCAGTTGGCGCTTCTGCCGATTTGCTTATACTACTCAGCGATATCGACGGTCTTTATACCGCTGACCCCAAAACCGATAAAACCGCTACGCTGATTAAAAGGGTTAACGGCATCGACGATAATATTCGCGCCCTTGCGGGGGGAAGCGGCAGTGAGCTTGGTACGGGCGGAATGGTGACCAAAATTCACGCCGCCGATATTTGTGAAAAAGCAGGTATTGATATGATTATAGCAAACGGAGCCGATGCCAATATTCTTTACGATATTTTCGACGGCAAGGATGTAGGCACCCGTTTTATAGGAAAGGCGCAATAATATGAATGTAAACCAGCTTTTAGAGCTTGCGGTAAAAACCAAGCCTGTTGCCGCCGCTCTTACAACCGAACAAAAAAACAACGGACTTCGCGCAATGGCGCAAAGCCTTATTGATAACAAGGCTAATATTTTAAAGGAAAACGATGCCGACCTTTTAGCCTATGGCGACGGCGTTATGGCTGACCGATTAAAATTAACCGATGAACGCATTGATGCTATGGCTAAGGGTATTTTAGAGGTTGCGGGGCTGAACGACCCCGTAGGCAGAGTTTTAGAGGAACGCACTCTTTATAACGGCCTTAACCTTAAAAAGGTGTCGGTACCCGTAGGTGTGGTTGCCGTTATTTACGAAAGCCGCCCCAACGTAACCAGCGATGCCGCCGCTCTTCTTATTAAAAGCGGTAACGTTTGTATTTTGCGCGGCGGAAAAGAGGCTTACCGTTCGTCAAGGGCAATTGTGGCCGCCCTTAAGCAAGGGCTAAGCAAGGCCTCCCTTCCCGAAAGCTTGGTTGATATGCCTGATTCTACCGACCGAAGCGAGGCCAACCTTCTTATGACTGCAACGGGAAAGGTTAATTTACTTATTCCTCGCGGCGGAGCGGGACTTATTAAGGCCTGCGTTGAAAACGCAACTGTGCCCTGCATTGAAACAGGTACGGGCATTTGCCATATTTACGTTGATGAATTTGCCGATATAAACAAAGCGCTCGCTATTGTTGAAAATGCAAAAATGAGCCGTCCGAGTGTGTGCAATGCCGCCGAGGTTTGTCTTGTACATTCTGACGTTGCCCATAAATTTTTGCCCCTTCTTAAAAAGCAGATAGGCGATAGGTGTAAATTTATACTTTGTCAAGAGGCACAAAAAATAATTGATGGTGAAAAAGCAGGGGAAAAGGCTTTTGACACCGAATATCTTGATTATATTCTCGCGATAAAAATAGTGGGAAGCAAGGAGGAAGCGGTTGAGCATATAGCAAGCCATTCCACTATGCACAGCGAAGCCATTATTACCGAAAGTAAAGAAAACGCCGATTACTTTACTTCGCGGGTTGACAGTGCGGCGGTGTACGTAAATGCTTCTACACGCTTTACCGACGGCGGTGAGTTTGGCCTTGGCTGTGAAATAGGCATTTCAACTCAACGGCTTCACGCCAGAGGGCCTATGGGACTAAATGAAATGACAACCTATAAATACGTTATAACAGGAAACGGAGAGGTGCGATAATGGGTTATAAATTTGGCTTTATAGGAATAGGTAATATGGGCGGAATAATTCTCGACACCGTATTAAAAACCGCCTCAGGGGGAGAAATTTGCGCTTGTGACAGCGATAAAGCAAAAACCGACAGGGTTGCCCCCTTTGGTGTTACCGCACTTGACATAAAGGAAGCGGCCGCAGGCAGTAAGTATTTATTTATGGGTGTAAAGCCTCAGTCCTTCGGTGCCGTTTTTAAGGAGCTTGAAAGCTCCTTAAAGGGCGATACCGTTATTGTGAGCATGGCGGCAGGAAAGGATATTGCTTCTATTGAAGCTCTTTGCGGAAATGATAAAAAAATCATACGCATAATGCCCAATACCGCTGCGGCAGTAGGCAAGGGTGTTATACTTTACTGCGCCAACAGCAGGGTGAGTGAGGAGGAATTAAAAACGGTTGTTGCCGCTCTTTCTCCCGCAGGACTGGTAGATGAAATTGAGGAAAATAAAATAGATGCCGCCGCCGCTCTTTCGGGCTGTGGTCCCGCTTTCGTTGATTTATTTATCGAAGCTCTGGCCGATGGCGGTGTTGCTTGCGGTCTTACCCGTGAAAAAGCCCTTTTATATGCGGCAAAAACCGTAGAGGGCGCGGCAAAAACCGTAACCGTTACGGGTAAAAGCCCTGCCGAGCTTAAGGATATGGTTTGTTCCCCCGGCGGCACCACCATTCAGGGTGTACGCGCTCTCGAAAAGGGCAAATTCAGAAGCAGTGCAATGGAAGCTGTAATTGCCGCCTACAATAAAACGAAGGATTTAAAATAATATGGAAGTTTTATATTTACTTGAAGGAATTAGAAATTCTTTTCTTGACGCCATAGTTTCTTTTATAACCCTTTTCGGTGAGGAAACGGTATTTATGGCAATATGTATGGTTATATTTTGGTGCATTGATAAGTGGCAGGGGTACTATTTGCTTCTTACAGGCTTTGCAGGTACCGTTATTAACCAAACTCTGAAAATGACCTTCAAGGTGCCGCGCCCTTGGGTTAAGGACCCTGATTTTACCATAGTTGAAAGCGCAAGGGAAGCCGCAACGGGCTATTCCTTCCCAAGCGGACACACCCAGTCCTCGGTTGGTATGTTTGGCGGTATAGCAAGGGCGAACAAAAACAAGGCCCTTCGCATTATATCAATAGCAATGTGCGTGTTAGTGCCTTTTTCCCGCCTTTACCTTGGTGTTCACACACCTCTTGACGTAGGTGTTTCGGTGGTTATTGCCCTTGCGCTCATTCTTGTTGGCTATCCTTTATTTAAAAAGGCTAAGGAAAGCCCTAAATATATGTACGGAATACTTATTACCCTTACCCTTATGGTAACGGGGGCGCTTCTTTACTTTGTTTTAGGTAATCACGAAGCAGGAGAAAACCTTGCGTCGGCAATTAAAAATGCCTGCACACTACTTGGCTGTATATTGGGTCTTATAGTTGTCTACACCGTTGACCGCAAAAACGATTTTACCGTAAAAGCGGTATGGTGGGCGCAAATTATAAAGGCCGTTTTAGGTATCGTCTTGGTGCTTTGCGTAAAGGAGGGTATGCGTACCCCTCTTGAGCTTATTTTCGGTAATGAGCTTTTGGCAAGAGGCGTCAGGTATTTTATGATAGTTATTGCCGCAGGTGTTATATGGCCCTTAACCTTTAATTGGTTTTCAAGGCTCGGAAAAAAATAATTGGTTTGTCAAATAAAAAAGCTCGGTTCAAAGAACCGAGCTTTTAATTTATTCTTTTCGCTATTAGCAGCAGCCCTGCCACTTCATAGCCTCTGCAACCTTTAAGAAGCCTGCAATGTTAGCGCCTGCGCAAAGGTCACCCTCAAGGCCGTATTCCTTAGCAGCATCGTAGGAGCTCTTGTAAATGTTGGTCATAATCTGCTTAAGCTTAGCGTCAACCTCTTCAGCGGTCCAGCTGTATCTCATGGAGTTCTGGCTCATCTCTAAACCGGAAACGGCAACACCGCCGGCATTTACAGCCTTAGAAGGAGCAATAACTACACCGTTTGCCTTAAGATACTCGAAAGCTTCTTCGGTGGTAGGCATATTAGCAACCTCCATATAGTACTTAACGCCGTTTGCAACTATGTTCTTAGCATCGTCAATGCCAACCTCGTTCTGGGTAGCGCAAGGCATAACAACGTCAACCTTAACCTCCCAGGGGCGCTTGCCTGCATAGAAGGGAACACCGAACTTGTCAGCGTAATCCTGAACCTTATCGCGGCAGGAAGCACGCATCTCCAGCATAAAGTTAATCTTTTCTTCGGTATTAATACCGTTTTCGTCGTAAACGTAACCGTCGGGACCGGAAATGGTAACTACCTTACCGCCAAGCTCGGTAATCTTTTTAACGGTACCCCAAGCAACGTTACCGAAGCCTGATACTGCAAAGGTTTTGCCCTTAATATCCTCGCCAAAGGACTTAAGAACCTCAGCGGTGTAGTAAACTGCGCCGAAGCCGGTAGCCTCGGGACGGATAAGGGAGCCGCCGGAGGGAACAGCCTTACCGGTAAGTACACCTGTGAATTCGTTACAAATTCTCTTGTACTGGCCGAAGAGGTAACCAACCTCTCTTGCACCTACACCGATATCACCTGCGGGAACGTCGGTGTCAGCACCGATATGACGGTATAACTCGGTCATAAAGCTCTGGCAAAAACGCATAACCTCGGCGTCGCTCTTTCCTCTGGGGTCGAAGTCGGCACCGCCCTTACCGCCGCCCATAGGAAGACTGGTAAGGCTGTTCTTAAAGGTCTGCTCAAAGCCTAAGAACTTAATAATGGAAGCGTTAACAGAAGGATGGAAGCGAAGACCTCCCTTGTAGGGACCGATAGCAGAGTTAAACTGAACTCTGAAGCCTCTGTTTACCTGAACCTTGCCGTTGTCGTCCATCCACGGAACGCGGAAAACAATCTGACGCTCGGGCTCAACCATACGCTCGATAACACCTGATTCAATAAAGTCGGGGCGCTTTTCGACTACGGGCTCAAGGCTTGCGAGAACCTCGGTAACAGCCTGAATAAATTCGGGCTCGCCTGCGTTACGCTTTTTAACGTTTTCAAGAACAGAAATTAAATACTCGTTTTTCACTTAAATCACACCTTATAAAAAAATTTATTTTTAATTATATTTTATTATAATTTATTTGTCAATATATTGCCGAAAATTTTTACTTTACTTACGATTTTTTATTTCATCGCAAAGATTTTTTATGAAATCTGCCGCAGACATTTCGGTTGTTTCAAGGGTATCGCGGTTTCTTACCGAAATAGTGCCGCTTTCTGCTTCCTTAGCGCCCAAAATAAGCATATAGGGAACACGGTCAACGGCCTGAGCCTCTCTGATTTTATAACCAATCTTTTCGTTTCTGTCATCAAGCTGACAGCGAATACCTGCCGCACGGAGCTGCTCGTAAATATCGGTGGCATATTCAAGGGTTTTTTCCGAAACGGGAAGCACCTTAACCTGAACGGGAGCAAGCCAAGCAGGGAACTTACCTGCAAAATGCTCGGTGATAATACCGATGAAACGCTCAATAGAGCCGAAGCATACGCGGTGAATCATAATGGGGCGTTGCTTTTCGCCGTTTTCGTCGGTATATTCAAGCTGGAAGTTAATAGGCATTTGGAAGTCGAGCTGAATGGTACCGCATTGCCAGGTTCTGCCAAGACTGTCCTCAAGGTGGAAGTCAATCTTCGGGCCGTAGAAGGCACCGTCGCCCTCGTTAATGGTGTAGGGAAGACCCAGCTTTTCAAGGGCGCCCTTAAGACCCTCGGTAGCAGCGTTCCAATCCTCGTCACTGCCCATGCTGTCCTCGGGACGGGTGGAAAGCTCAATGAAATACTTAAAGCCGAACTTTTCGTAAACCTCGTTGATAAGGTGAACAACGTTCATAATTTCATCGGTAATCTGGTCCTTGGTCATAAAGATATGAGCATCGTCCTGAGTAAAGCAGCGTACTCTGAAAAGACCGTGAAGCGCACCCTTAAGCTCGTGACGGTGAACAAGACCCAATTCTCCTACTCTTAAGGGCAAATCTCTGTAGGAGTGAAGCTGACTCTTATAAACCATAACACCGCCGGGGCAGTTCATAGGCTTAATGCAGTAGGTTTCCTCATCAATGGTGGTGGAATACATATTATCCTTATAGTGATCCCAGTGGCCGCTGGTTTCCCAAAGGCGGCGGTTCATAATAAGGGGAGTAGAAACCTCTACGTAATTATCTCTATAGTGAATATGGCGCCAGTATTCAATAAGGGCGTTTTTAAGCGCCATACCGCTGGGAAGGAAGAAGGGGAAGCCCGGTCCTTCGTCGCTCATCATAAACAAATTCATTTCCTTGCCGATTTTACGGTGGTCTCTGCGCTCAGCCTCTTCAAGCAGCTTAAGATAGTCGTCTAATTCTGCCTGACTTGCAAAGGCAATACCGTAAATACGGGTAAGCATTTTATTGTTTTTATCGTTTTTCCAATAAGCACCGCTGGTTTTTGTTAATTTGAAAGCCTTTAAAGCCTTGGTGTAGGTAAGGTGAGGGCCTACGCACATATCAATATACTCGCCCTGCTGATAAAAGCTGATTGCGGCATCCTCGTCTAAATCGCCGATATGCTCAACCTTGTAGCTTTCCTTTCTTTCCTCCATAAGAGCAATAGCCTCTTCGCGGGGTAAAATAAAGGGCTTAAGGGGAAGGTTTTCCTTAACGATTTTGCGCATTTCGTTTTCAATTTTAACCAAATCCTCTTCACCTACGGTGCTGTCGCCTAAGTCGACGTCGTAGTAGAAGCCCTTGTCGGTTGCGGGGCCGTAAGCAAAATCAGCCTCGGGATAAAGGCGCTTTATGGCCTGCGCCATAATGTGGGCGGCGGTGTGGCGCAGAATGTGAAGCTGTTCCTCCTTTTCTTCAACCTCGGCCACGTGGCCGTCATTGTAAATAACTTTCATACTTTTCTCCTCCATAGGTGGAAAATAAAAACCCTTAACGCCCAAAAGGGCATTAAGGGTGCAGATACACGGTTCCACCTTAAATTTTAACTCTTGCTCCTTAACGCGGAATACGGTATTGCTTGTTACTGCAATACGGCTCGGGAGTGGTTTTCACCAATATTTCACGAGGTCGCTTTCACCAAAATACGACCTTCTCTAAGCGTGTTGTATGGGTTACTCTTTCCGTCAACGCCTTTAACTTATGTAATTTTAACACTAAAAGGGCAATTTGTCAATTATTTAATTGGCTTCCTCAATAGCGGTAATTTTATCTACGCGCTTTTGATGCCTGCCACCCTCGAATTCGGTGTCAACGAAAAGGTCGGCAAGCTCAAGGGCGGTGCCTATGCCGATAACCCTTCCGCCAAGGCATAAAACGTTGCTGTCGTTATGCAGACGTGTATACTTGGCCGAAAAATGGTCACTGCAAACAGCGGCGCGAATACCCTTTACCTTATTGGCGGCAAGAGACATACCGATACCCGTTCCGCAAACAAGTATACCTCTTTCACATTCACCGCTTTTAATGGCGGCGGTTACCTTTACGGCAATATCGGGATAGTCAACCGAAGTCTGCTCGTAAATACCAAAGTCGCAAATTTCAAAGCCGCGCTCCTTTAAATGCTCGGCTATCGCGTTTTTGTGTTCAAGACCGCCGTGGTCACAGCCAATTGCAATTTTCATTATTTTGTCTCCTTTTCCTTTTTAAGCTTTAGCTCGCGTTCGGCCTGAGGCAAACGCAAATAAACGGGTAAAAGCCGTTCAGCCGAAACGGTTTCCCCTTTATTGTACTTTTCGGTGGCACACAGGGCAACGCCCGATGCTCTTTGATAACGGCAAATTTCATCTGCCAAATAAAGGTTGTTTTTATTCTTTACGTGAGGGTAAAATACCGTTGCACCGTCTCCTGCAATAATAATGGGGCATTTTACTCTGCTTTTGTTTATTTTTTCGGCAAGAAGACTAATGCTGACAGCCTCGTCCTCGCTTATTCTTTTTACCCTGCCGTTCTTTACTCTGAAAATACCCGAATAAAGCTGATTACAGCGCGCGTCCATAACGGCGCAGATTAAGGCGTCACTTCCCGTAAAGCCGTAAGCAATAGCCTCAAGCGTTGAAACGGGAATACAGGGCGCGTTTTTGGACAGAGCCATTCCCTTTATTGCCGAAATGCCTATTCTTATTCCCGTAAAGGAGCCGGGTCCTGCCGAAACGGCAAAGGCGTCGATATCCTTAATATCGGTTTTGGAAGAGGACAGCATTGAAGAAATCATCGGAAGGAGTGTTTGCGAATGGGTAAGAGGCAGGTTAATAAAGGCGTCGGCAATAATTTTTCCGTCCTCGCTTATAGCGCAGGAGGCTGATTTTGCCGAGCATTCGCAGGAAAGTATTTTCATTAAAAGCCGCCCCCTTCAACGGTGATTTTTCTTTCGGTTTCTCCTAAATTCTCAAGAGTAATATATATTGTGTCCTCGGGAAGAGCGGCGCTTATATTTTCGCTCCATTCAACTGCAATTACGCCCTTTTCCTCCATATAATCGAAAAAGCCGCAGGAGTCAAGGTCCTCCCAGCCTTCAATACGGTACATATCAAAATGAAAAAGCGGTAGTCTGCCGCCGCGGTATTCGTTAATTATTGCGAAGGTAGGGCTGGTTACGTCACCCTTAAAGCCCAGTCCCCTTGCCAAGCCGCGGGTGAAATGGGTTTTCCCCATACCCATACCGCCTACAAAAGCAATAATACTGCCGCCTTCCAGCGTTTTGGCAAGGCTTTCGGCAAATTTTTCGGTGCTGAGCGGTGAATCCGAATAAAATTCCTTCACAAAAACGCCTCCTTAAATAACGTAGCACGGATATATAGGTATTATATCATTTTAGAGAAATTCTTGCAACTAAAATATATGGTTGAAAAAAAGAGAAATTTATTATAAAATGGTTGTATACTGATGAAAAGGAGAGTGAAGGGTATGAGAGGCTTGCTTGCGCGTATTGCCGACTATATTCGCGAGGTTGACAAAATAATGTTTTTCTTATGCCTTTTTACCTCCACCTTCGGCTGTATGGCTGTTTTTTCGGCAACAAGGTATACGGGAAGCCCAAGGCAGTTTATTATGCAGTTTGTTGCAATGGTGCTTGGCGTAATCGCCGCCGTTGTGCTGTCCCTTTTTGATTACGAAACCTTTTTAAAGCGTTGGTATATTGCGGCAGGCCTTGGTCTTTTGCCTGTGCTTTTAACCTTTGTAATCGGCTTCGGTCCTGCAGGCACCGACGATAAGGCTTGGCTTGATTTGGGCATTACCACCTTTCAGCCGTCGGAGCTTTTAAAGGCCTGTTTTATAGTCACCTTTGCAATGCATATTTCACGTGTTCAGGATAAAATTAATAAGCTTGCTACCCTTATTCCCGTTTGCGCTCACGGTGCCCTGCCCGTGCTGCTCATTCATTTTCAGGGTGACGACGGTACCGCCCTCGTTTTTGCCGTTATGGTGCTTTGTATGCTGTGGGCGGCAGGCTTGCACTATAAATATTTTTTAATACTTTTTGGCGTGGTTTTGGTTATGGCGCCGGTTATTTACTTTTTTGTAATGAATGCCGACCAGCAATCCCGTATTCAAACAATGTTCGACCTTGAAGCCGATATTCTCGGTGACGGCTGGCAACAGTACAGGGGAAGGGTTGCGCTCTCTAACGGCGGTATGTGGGGACAGGGCTACTTAAGGGGTAGCCTTACTCAGTTAGGACAAGCAGGTGTCCCCGAAGGCTATAACGACTTTATCTTCGTTACCGTTTGTGAGGAATTAGGCTTTGCAGGCGGCGCTTTGGCCGTTATACTTCTCAGTCTTATTTCTTTAAGGTGCCTGCAAATAGCAAAAATGACCAATAACGTTGCAGGCAAGCTTATTTGCGTAGGCTTTTTCGGTTGGTTGATTTCTCAAATTGCCATTAACCTTGGTATGTGCCTGTCGGTTCTTCCCGTTATAGGTATAACGCTGCCGTTTTTCTCGGCAGGCGGCACCTCTCTTTCCTGCCTGTTTTTGGGTGTTGGCTTGGTGCTCAGCGTTTATATGCACCGCAATTCCCGAACGGTATATTTACACGATTTAAAATAAATCAAAGCTCTGCAGATGCAGAGCTTTTTTATTCTACAACGGTTATTAAAAGTCCGTCCTTTACAGAGTGGGTAGCATTTATATCCTTATAGCTTATTCCCTTTAAGTCGGTTATGCCGGTGCCCAGCATTTTAAAATAGGCCTCCTTGGCGGTCCATATTTTAAGAAGTATAAGGGGATCGTTGCTGTTTTTTGCCGTCTCAAGGTCGTTTTCGGTATAGAGCTTTTTTTCAATACGGCTGTCTATATCCCTTATAATCTCAATATCAATGCCTACGGGGCTTTGGTGGGTAACGGCGGCAAGGAAATTTCCCGAATGGCTAAGGCTTATGAAAAGGTCTTGCCCCTTTAAATAAGGCTTGCCTCTTTCGCTTCGCGCTATAACTATATCTTGCGCTCTTAAATTAAGGCTTTTTGCCGCCGCAGTTTTCAAAAGCCATTCTCCGCAAATACATTCGTTTTTCCGTTTTTCGTTGCGTATACTCAGAACGTATTCACGCCTTTCCTTTTCCATAAGGGAAAGGCATTTTTCTTTTTCACTGTGTGAAAAATCCGACAGCTTGGCTAAAAACTGCTCCAAGGGCTTCACCTTCTTTATAATGCTTGTTATTCGCTTCTCGGTGCGCTTACCGTTAATTTATCGTCGGCAAAGGAATAGGGAATACGAACCTCTTTACCGCCCTTAAGGGTAACTAAAATCACCTTTTTGCGTATGGAATAGCTTCCCGTATTAAGGGTTTTTTTCTTTTTACCCTCCTCTACGGTAAGTGTATACTTGCCGTCCTTAAAGGTCATTTCGTATTTGTCCTTATCTATAGTATATGCCCAGCTTCCCTTTAAGGCCTTTTCAATATTATTTGACAATTCCTTGTCTATTTTTTCAACCTCGGCCTCCTTTTCAAGCTCCTCCTTGGTTTTGCCGTCGGGGGAAATGCTTCGGGCAAGGCTTAAGGCGGACTCCACGTAGGAAACGGTATCGAGTCCCGTTTCCTCCTTTTCGTTAAAGCCGTCGGTAGCCTTAAGGTTTAAAATAACGGTGCCGCCGTCCTTAATATCGTTTTTGCTTATAAAAAAAGCCGAAATAAATTCACTGCTTTGGCCCTTTTCTATAAGCTGACCCTCGCTCGGGCTTTTTAAATCGGTTATTTCAAAGGGCTTGCTGACCGAAAGGTTGGCCGAAAATAAATCGTAATAGGTGTTAAGTAAATTGACCGTAATACTTGCACCGCTGCCTATGGAGCTTTGGCCTTGGGTGTAGTAGAAAAATTCAATATCTCTGTCGGTTGCGGTAACTGTATAAATAGCATATAAAAGACAGTTTTCCCCCGTATAGGAATTATCAATATAAAGCTTTACGTCGGAAATATAACCGCTGACGGGCGGAACGTAAGGCTCCTCCTTACAGCCGCATATTGAAAGGCATAACAATACAGTGAGAAAAAGGGAAAGTATTTTTTTCATAATTTTCACCTCAAGGATAATATACAACGAATGGCGAAAATTGTCAAATGGAGCAAAAAAAATAAGGGCGAAAGCCCTTATTCTTATTCTGCTGTAACTGTATTAAAGGTAACGGTTTTTGCGCGCTCTATAAAGAAGGCTTCTCTTTGGGGGTACTCCTCGGTTTTACAGGTAAACTGTACCATCCAAAAAGCGGTGTCAGCCTTGTAAAGCATAGCGAGGTATGTATAATCCTGCTTTAACTCCTCGTTATAAAACGTGTACTTAATGCAGTTTCCAAGGCCGTCAATCTTTACGGTTTCGGGATTTCTATGCTTGTTTGCCTGAAGCACAAGGTCGGCATACTGGTCAAGGGTGTAATCCTCGAAGCCTACCATAAGGGAGAACTCCTCCTTTAAGACGAAAACGGCAACGTCGGCCGAATCAAAGCAGGTGGTGTAGCCCTCGATTTGGGTTTCCTTAAATTCTTCGGTAAGGGTAATGGATAACTCCTGACAGGTGAAAACGGCATCCTTAACCTTGCAGCCTGCAAAGGTGAAAACCATAACAAACAGTAAAACCGCGGCAATAATTCTTTTCATTTTTAATTTCTCCTTAAACTTAAATATAAAATTCCATACCGTCACGTGCTATGGCTACGGGAACACCCTTAAGCGTTGCCGCCATTTCGTGAATAAACGGAACACGTTGCTCGGTATAATGGGTAATAACAAGCTGTTTAATATTATCTTTTTTATTTTCAAACAGCGGAATATATTCGGTTGCATCAAAGTGCGCGCTTTCGCAAACCGCCAAATCAAGAGGTGCGTTCAGTACTTCGGTGGGGAAGTCCTTATCGGGGCCGTCGGGGCATAAATCACCGCTGAAAAATACACGTTTCCCCTCTGCCTCTAAAAGATAAGCGTAAGATTCTTCGCAATGCTTTGTTCTGTAGGCAGTAAGCTTAATTGTTCCGTCGTCGCAGATTACTCCGTCATTTACGCGGTGGAAAGCAAAATCTTTTATTTTAGAGCCTAACATATCAAACCAGGCGTTCATACCTATTTTGAATTTTTCAATATCCATAGGCAGGTAAAATTCAGGGTTTGAAAACCTGAACCACCAACAGCTGCAGCCCCCTATATAGGGAAGTATTCCGCTTATATGGTCGCCGTGCATATGGGTTACGAAAACCTTTTTTACTGATTCTACGGGTATGTTACGGTTTTTTAAATCGGGAATCGGGTCAATACCAATATCAATAAGATAACGGTTTTTACCTGTTTCCACCATAATACAGGAGCATTTTCTGCCCACCTCGGGAGCACCATGGCTGGTGCCTAAAAATACTATACGCATAAAATTTCCCTCCTTAAACTACGCTTATGATATTTTACCATATCTACCCATTTTTTGCAATATGCGGTTATGATAAAAACAAAGTTTTATTCAAAATAAACCGTTAACTGTGATTTGCCGAGGTTTACGGTGTTATGGGCAATTTTTGCTTTATCAATCAGTGCCTGATTACCCTTAATATTGGTGTGAATTAAAAATGTAGGGAAGCAGGAGGAAGAAATATCCACCCTGAGTTTTTCGCCCTTTTTAACAATAAAGGCGTGTTCGTCAAAGGAAAAATCAATATCAATTTCATCGTTCGGCTTATAATTATCACAGAAGTTAGAAAGCATTGTAATATCATCTCTGAGCCCTAAATCGCCATCTTCCTTGCAAAGGCTTACTCTCATATAAAAACAGGTATCCTCGCAGTCGCTTTTAACCCTGAGCCTTCCCTTCATTTTGCCCTTTATAAAGGTGTCCTCCTTAAATTCGTCGGTGAAAACACTTATTATATCCTGCCTTGAATTAGGCTTGTCCTGCCAATCGGTAGTACCGAAGCCGTTGGATAGTCCGCCTTTGAAGGAAGCGGGCGCGAAGGGGTTATAAAGGTAGGTTTTTGTTTCATTACCCAAAGTAAAGGTCATACTGTTCGCAGGAGTACAAAAATCGTCGGTTGCCCAGCCGCCGAACATTTTATAATAGGTTATTTTACCTGTTTCTACGGGAGGCTCACCTAAACCTCGGCAGTACTTAAACCACTGCCCGACGTGATCTGCAAAATACTCGTTAAGAGCACCGTCGGGGAATTCTATGGGAATATCTTTTCCTGCTGTACGGTGGGCGTAAGGATGAATAATAACGGCGGATTTTGCCCTTACCTCAGGCTTTAATTCCTTCCACATTTCAAATACGCCGCCAATGTAAAAATCGTAAAGCCCTGTTACGAAAAGAACGGGTATATCTACGTTTTTTGTGAATTCCGACGAGTAAGCTCCTGCAAATTCATCGGTTTGCCAAAACGTGTCGTTTTTGTCGGGGTGAAGAAGTAATTCTTCAAAGGCTTCATTCCTTTCCCCAAACATTTTTTCACTTATTCCCGCAAAGGGAAGGGTATGGCACCAATCAAGGTTAAAGGGCTTTTTGTCTTTGGGAATACTGTTCTTTTTGTACATATCGTTTTGCCAATTCATTCGCAAACCGCTTTTGAAAAATCCGTTTCTAAAGCTACACCTGTAACGGTTGCAATCCTGAATAGCAAGAACTGCCCCCTTTATATCGGTAGCGAAGGGAGCGGTGGCATAGTGTACCGTGGAGGTATAGCTGCCGCCCGAAACAAATATTTCGCCGTTATAAAAGGACTGCTTTCTTATCCAGCTTTGTAAAAGCAAGCCGTCCTTACGCTCGTTAACGTAAGGAATGCAGTCACCGGTGCTTTTTCCCGTTCCTCTGCAATGCTGATAAACAGAAACGTAGCCGCTGTCAAGCCATCCCTTATGATCTTTAAACCAGCTTTCAACTATTTCTTCTTCGCTTAAAGCTCTTTCGCTGTCAACGTAAGGGGTACGGTAAATGGCTGTGGGGAATTTCCCTTTTTTATCGGGAACACAAATAACGGTAAAAAGCTCGGCTCCGTCGCTCTTTAAATATTCATAGTAACAGTAGTTTTTCATAGTAGCACCGCCTTCAACTTAGATTATATATTGTTTTTCATATTTTGCAATTACTAAAATTAAAAAATGCAAAAAAAGAAGGTCGGATAAGCGCTTATCCGACCAACAGTAGAAAGTATTAGATTATGGGCTCCTCAGAAATATAACGCAAAACGGTTACTGCATTATTAAAAGCATCAATTTTTACTTCTGAGGTAAACCTTTCGGGGTGGAGCAAATATACCACCGCTACAAGGTCGTATATTGCGCAAAAGTCGTCCTTTCGCACATTCGACATTTCCTTGTATCGTGCAATCATTTTGCCGATAAGTCCGTCCTTTTTGACGCTTGTTACGTTAAGGTCGATTTTATCGCAATGGCAGGTGTCAAGGGTGGCGGCTTTGTGGGGGTGCTTAACGCATTTTGCAAAGGCATCGGGATTAACGCCGTGGTTAAACTCGTAGCTTTTGTAATTAGGCCTTTCGTTAATGTTTCCCGCCATCATAATAAGGGGAAGGCTTCCCTTTTTAGAAAGTAAATCGGCAGTAACGGTGCAGGGGCCAAGACTTAAAATAACGTAATCTTCGTTAACCTCATTGAGCCAATCACCGTAGCTTATAACCGAAACTTTTTCCTCGTATTCGGCAGGCAAAATATCCCCCATGCCGTCGTTGCCGTGTATATGGGGAATGTTTTCGCCCTTCTGCTCAATTTCCGCAGTATTAACAATACGAAGCTTTTCGGGTAATACCTCGGCATTATAAACAAGGCGCTTTGCATTGTTAAAGGCAGTTTCTAAGGGGAAATTGCCCGCTACGGGAAGAATATCAATCCCGTCAAACTTATCAGCATTATTAAATAAATGTAAGGTGGCAATTGCGTCGTCAAAGCCGTAATCACAAAGTAATGCAATTTTCAAAATAATCGCTCCTTAAACAGTTTGGTTATCATCACAGTTTGGTTTTTCATCGGGCAGACTTAATTTGGCTCCTTCCGAGCCTTCTTTTTTATTCTTATTAATTTCCTTTACTTTTTGACTGATTTTTTCGAGCAGCATATTTCTTGCATTGTTTTGCTCTTCCCAAAGGCTGTATTCTCTAAGAATGCGTTCCTCGGTGTCTCGGTTAGGCTCTATTTCATTTTTTTCAGCCAAGGCGAGGATATATTCCTGGTTGATGTAGTCGTAAATAAGAGGCCGCGTCTTTCTTTCAACGGCATAATGCTCAAGGAGTCGTTCACGCATTTTTAGTGTTTTCTTTGCATATTCATCATATTGCTTTGAATGCGTCTCCTTGTCGCTTTCGTTAGTAGCGAGAAGCGATAATTCGTGATTGATTACTGAAATGTTTCGAGTAATATAGCAACGGTATAAAAGAACGAAATATTCGTCGTCGGGATGGTCTTTTTCCCAAGCGTTTAATAAATTTATGCAGTCGTGGCACAAATTCAGCGCTTCGGTATAAAGCTCCTTCTTTACGTTATCCGAAGCTTTTTGGGCGCGTAATTCATAAACGAGCTCAAGCTTATCCTTACGAATGATTTTGCACCATTCCTTTAAATCCTCGTCGTCAATCCTTTTTTCGTATTCTTCCGATAGCTGTGCCCTTAAAAGATTGAAGTCTTTTTCGGAAAGCGGCTTTGTAAGGCGTTTGGTTTTTATAAATACCGAAAGAATAGCTTTAACACATTTGAGCAGGTTTTCGGAAGAAAACGAAAGATTATTATCGTTTAACAGGTTTTCAATTCGGTTATACAGTCGCTGAGATTCCTCGAAGGTGCAGGTTGCGGCCTGAAGTCCGTATACCAGCGTGGTTTCGTGCAGTGAAATATCGTCGCAGCCGTATATTTCGGTTTCCTTTCTTTCGTCCCAGAAATCAATATAATCAAGCTTTTGCTTTTTGGGCGCGAGAGAATTTTTAAACTGCGACAGGGCGATGAAAAATGCAAAGAATATCATAGCATAACCCGATACTTCTTTAACGGCATCGCAGACGGCTAACCAAAAGCTGTCTGAGGGGGTAACGTTAAGGTCGGCGTTATTAATATGATAAGAAAATATAGCGGCTAAAACTGCTGATACACAAGAAAGTATTGCTAATACAACCTGCCATTTAGTGATAGAATCAATATGCTTAATGGCTCTTTTGAACCATACCGTCCTTTTGCGCTTTTTATTTTTCTCTGCCATTTTTATCATCCCCTTAATAATCTAAATTATAATATGGCCGAGCATTAAAGTCAATAATGCCGAAAAAGCAAATTATTTCCGTGCCCTGCGTTTTTTGTGTTCCGTTATTGCAAAAAAGCTCAGGCACAAAATAATTTGAACAAGAGAAGAGGAGGGGGTCGCCAAGCCTATGCGGAAAAGCGAAACGGGGGTTATTTTGCTCATTATAAGAGACAGAGGCAGGCGCACACATATACCGCCGATAATACCTTGAAGCATAACGAAGGCAGTATTGCCGCAGCCGTTAAAGTAGCCCATAAAGCAAAACAGGAAGGCAGTGAGCAGGCAGTCAATGGCGTATGCCTTTAAATATTCGGCGGCGTTTGCTGTTATTGCTGTATCCTTGGCGAAAATGCCTGCAAGAATTTCTCCGTGGAAAAAGGAAAAATAGCCTACAAAAATGCCGATAGCAAGGGATGAAAAAATGCCGTACCATAAGGCTTTTTTTGCACGGTCGAATTTTGCCGCGCCAACGTTTTGGGCAACGAAGGCCGACATTGACTGCATAAAGGCGGAGGGAATAAGCATTATAAAGGCGCAAACCCTTTCGGCAACGCCTATGCCTGCCGATTCGGTGAGCCCTAAATTGTTAACTATGGCAAGTATTGCAAGAAAGGAAAAGCTTACAAGTAAATCCTGTAAAGCAATGGGAATGCCAAGGCGCAGAATTTTTTTTGCGTGCTTTTTGTTTAATCGCAAATGCTTTTTTGAAAAGGAGAAGGGAAGGCTTTTCCTTTTTATTATAATAAGGGATAATATAACGCTCATAGCTTGAGCAAAGACCGTTGCAAGGGCGGCTCCTATTGCTCCCAAACCGAATACCGCAACGAGCAGTAAATCGCCGAGAATGTTTGAAACACAGGCTATGGCTACGGTGAGCAAGGGGGTTTTGGAATCACCGATTCCTCGGAAAATACTTCCTACAAGATTGTATGCAACAATAAAAAACATACCTGCCGAGCAAATGGTAACGTACCAAACGGTGTCCATATAGGCAAGGGCTGGGGCCTTCATAATTTTAGCGAGAGCGGGTGCGCCAAGCACCATTAAAAGGGTGAGAACAGCCGCAACAATGGCAAAAAGATTAATTCCGCTGCCTATAATTTCTCCTGCTTCCTCGCGCTTTTTTGCACCTATTTTTTCTCCCACGTATACCGTAAGTCCCATTGCAAGTCCGGTTATAACCACCGTAAGGGTCATCATAATCTGACTGCCTGTAGATACCGCCGATACGAAAATCTGCGAAAAATCGCCGCCGAACTGCCCTACGATTAATAAATCAACAGCGCCGTAGGTGGCCTGTAAAAGAAGGGCAAGTAAAACGGGCAGGGTAAAGCGTATAATGGGAGAGAAAATCTTTCCCTCGGTAAAGTTTTGAGCTTTGGTCATTTTATTACTTCCTTTAAATTTCAGTTCAACTTAAAAAATTAAGTCTATTATAACACGTATTAAAATTAAATTAAAGTATAAAAAACGGTCCAAAAGTCGAAAAAACACTTGGCACATAAATAAAAAACAGACAAGCACGCTTGTCTGTTTTTGTAACTTAAGCTGTTTGTGTCATTGAATAAAAAGCTTCAGTATTGTTGTGCCGCTTTAATATAGCATATATCCTATGTTGTAGCCTGCAACGTAACACAACCATAGTGCTCCAACAATAATTGCAATGACGCCTATAGCGGTTAAAATTGTCGCGTTAATGCTGTTCCCAAGGTTGGCTATAAAAAAACCGATGGAAGCTATAACTACAGGAAATATTATGTCCAGCATACACGTATCTTCCTTTTGTAATCTTCAAATATTGTCAATTAAAGCATATACCAAGGTATCATCCACAGAATAAAGGCTACTACACCAATAGCTATAAGTATTCCAAGTATCATACCGGTCTTGTTGTTTGCTTGGTTATTGGCTTCGTTTATTTCCATAACCTCTTGGGATACGTTTGCGCCGGAGTTTATAAGCTTGTTTTTGCAGTTATTATTCATATTTGTTGCGGCGGAAGAAATAGTGATTCCAATGCTCGGGGTACTGAACATTTGGTTTTTAGCGTTTAGCTTGTACATAGAAACCAATTCAGTAAGCAGAGTAACTGCGTAATCTAATTTTTCTTTTTCTACGTCCGGGTTATTCAAGGCTTTTACGGCATCGACGTAGCGATAGAACGCGTTGGTAAAGCCGATAGCAGCATTTGACATTTCACCGAGCTTAATATCAAAGCAATTACAATAAGCTCTGAAGAAAGGCGCATCAATATTTGATGCATCGTTGATTACTACCATATCAAAGTGCTTTGCAGCTTCGGTATGTTGTCCGTTCTCCATTTCGTCCATAGCGGTTTTCATTAGATTTTCAAGATTTAATTCCATAATAAAACCTCCTCAAGTTTTATGTTATGAATTATAACATATATTTATAACATCTGTCAAGGCATAATATTAGTGAGGTGATTTTTAATGAAAGAAAAACTCATCATTAATAAAAAATCGTTAAAAGGCGAAGACGGATATAAAACTTTTTCTATTAGGATTAAGGAGGAAACCGTTGCAAATCTTGATAAGCTGTCTAATGAAACCAACCGTTCAAGGAATGAGCTTATTAATATACTGCTTGATTACGCAATAGAAAATAGTGAAGTAAAATAATTACAGCACCTGACTCCGTTTTGGAATCGGGTGCTGTTTTTATATAAGTGTCTGCTCTGCAGACAGCGAACTTTGCGAAAGCATTTGATGCACGCTAACGCGTGATGATATACAGTCCTGACGGACTGATGAGATACAAGGGCGACTTGCCGCCCTTGATGATATGCCATTGCCTTCGCAATGGATAAAAAAATCGACTTGTTTTCACAAGTCGATTTAGAGTATGTTATGCGGAAATTTCAATTAGCTTTATGGTATCGGTGATTTCTTTGAAACCGTCTTGTGTTCCGCCACGTAATGCTATGGCGTAAAAGGAATTATTGTAAGGGAACAAAATTTCCTGGCAATATTTACCGTCATTAGAATAGGTTGAAAGAACTGCGCTGTTGTCTAAAAACGTGGTTATCTCGCTTTGGGCGCCGTTGCCTTTCATATACTCTACGTAATCGTCAAGGGCAGTTTGCACCTCGCCCGTAACGTCTTTTCGTGAGAGTATTATGTATTCGGAATAATTTCCGTGCTCAAAAATCCACAAATCATTGTTGCTTTGGGTAGAATCCCTGATAAATCTCTCGGGTATTTTAAGTGAAATATCGTGAAATTGTATATCACCGTTAAAAGGCATTCGTGAACAAGCGGACAATGAAAAAATAATTACAAAAGCCAAACAAATACATATAAATTTTTTCATAAGAACACCAACCTTTTCTTTTATAATCATTATAATGATTGTTGTTTGTCGAAACGCTTGAAAGCGCTTCGACAAGCCACTTTTTAAGTGGCTATAGCAAAATTAAATTCTATGATTTAATTTTGCACAACATTCATTGCAATGGGTATGGACAAATTTTCAAGGAAAATTTGCCGCAAAATCAAAGATTTTGTGTCGAAACAAACTTGTTTCGACTAACCATAACCATTATAACATAAGATGACGCTAAAATCAATGCGAAGCATCGCATTGTTTACACCGCGAGGTGTAACACTGTTTGTCGTAAGACAACTCCGTTTTGTATCCGCTTTGCGAACACAAACAAGGACTTGCTTTAAGCAAGTCCTTGTTTGTTTGGCTGTTATCAACCATTTAGATGCCAACCTTGTTTTTTGAAAAAACAGGTATTTTTCTAATCCCAAAAAATATTTTCTATCGGCCTCTATATTCTTGTTTCAAAACCTCTGTCATTTCTTCCGGTGATTCCTGACAATCATCTGCAAGCCACAATTTAATAATGGCATTAAGACCATTTCTGAAAAATTCAATATGATACTTGATATTGCTATCAATATGTTCCTTTTCGGCTCGCCTTGTATCATATATCGAAATAAGGTGTTTGTCGTCATAACAAAGCTTAAAATATGTCTTATAGAAAATTTGGTTTTCTTTAATATGAGTAAACATCTTAAGTGCGCCGCTACGTTCATTAAAATAATCGTAATCGGCAAACAGATTGCTGAACTCATTTTCAAGTTTTTCTCTCGTTTTATCGGCAAGGTCAAATATATCAATATAATTGGCATAAAAAGTACTTCGGTTGAGTCCCGTATTTTTGACAATATCCGAAACGGTTATTTTTTTGATATCACGGGTTTGCAGTAGCTCTATAAACGCCTTTTCAATCTTCTCTTGTGACTCTCTGCGCCGCTTGTTGTTCTTTACATTCATAATAATTCTCCATTATTCCAACATTTTCCCCAAAACCGGTGGTCGCATTTTCTTTTATTCCAACACCTGTCGTTTAATTGTTGATTGTTTTGCTTTGGCGAAAATATTATACTATAAATGCAATAAAAACACAAGTGTTGGTTTAATGAAAGGAGATTTTAAAATGAAAAAGAGTAGTTTTGTTACACTCGTTATGGGAACGGTAAGTGGGGTGCTTTTCGCACTCGGTATGTGTATGGCACTTCTGCCTGAATGGGATGCCTTCACAGAAGGTATCATTTTTGGCGCTGTCGGTATTGTGCTCAGTATTATCACGGCACTTATCTGGTGCAAAATGGAAAACAAGAAACTGCCGAAAATGAGTGGTAAAAATCTGTTCCGTACTATTTACGCCGTCATTGCTGCTTTGGTGCTTGGTGTAGGTATGTGTATGTGTCTTGTGTGGCAGCAAATTATTTGGGGCACACTCGTCGGCTTGCTTGGTATCATTATGCTGATTGCCCTCATTCCGATGATTAAAGGTATCAAATGAAGGTATTAAATCTTGTAAAAAGCCCTTATACAAGTCTTGCGTTTAATGTTGCGTATGCGCTTGGTAACTGTATTATAGGTTTCCTTAGCCCTTCGTGGTGGTTTATTACGGTAGGTGCGTATTATACCGTGCTTGCAATCACAAGATTTTCTGTGTTGCAGGTCAGACGAAAAGCAAGCGGCAATTATGATACCGAGCTTTTTGCACGGCGCATTACGGGAACCTTATTGGTTGTGCTTTCGTTCTGTATAGTAGGCGTAAACATAATGTCTGCTATTAAAGATAGAGGCACCGCCTTTCATGAAACTGTAATGATCACCATTGCTACATACACATTCACTAAAACCACT
>JAFVIF010000020.1 GCA_017474125.1 Clostridia bacterium | reverse complement strand
TTCGAAAGCTAACATTCTTACACTGCACTTTGGTACTGTAAATTCGGCTATGTCACCTGTAAAGGTATTTAAGATATCGCCGTTTTCATCTATAAGCTTTGCGCATTTTATGCCGCTTAAATCAACACGGCATAATTCATTTTGCTTACGATAAGCGGCAAAAAACTGTGCTTTTTCACCTTGGTCGGTTACCCAAGCTGATGTCAAAACGGCGGGATATTTATTTGCGTATTTTAGATTTTGACCGTACATCTCAACGCTTTCACAAAAGACTTTTTGTGGTTTTATCATTTTAGCGTATGATAAGAACTTTTTACCAATTCCGCGCTTATAAGCTGTCGCAGATTTAATGAAGCTTAAAATAGCGTTTCTGTCGGGTAATGTGTTGAACTCGCGCTGACCCCAACTCCACATTATTTCACCGTCTTGATTAATAACTATGGTTAAAAGGTCGCCGGCTATAAAGGAGTGCGCTAAGCGTAAAAGATAGCAGTCGGGCGATTTTTCGGAATCAATAAAGAACAGGGAGCATACCGAGTTGCCTGAGAAATTAAATAAGTACTCGTGGTATATATATCCGTAAAGCGGAACGGGAATACCAGAAGAATAGTTTAAGTTGAATCGATTATCGCTAAGCCTTAAATACGGTGTATATGCTTCGGCGCTCGCAGATTCGCAGCCAAGCAGCACTTTATCACCAACCGCTTCTTTTAAAGCATTTAACAGCTTTACGTTATGCTCTACCATCCATTTGCCGGGAACTGCAGGATGTCCGTGCTTTTCGCTGTAGCAGAAATAGGGTGTTCCTCCGTGGTTTTGGTCGAAAATCTGTATGTAGTCAAGGCCGCTTGAAGCTATTTTCTTTGCCTCTTCCACCAATACCGTTTTTGTGAATTCCTGAGAAATACACATATCGTAGCTGAGCCTTTGGGCTTGGCAAATATCAGAAATGGGAGCACCGCCGTCGGGGGGTGCGCACATATATTCAATTAGGCCGTTTTCCTCAATTTCCTTTTCGCAGCTATAGTCGTTAATATTGCTGTGTACAGTATAGCTGATACCGCTGCAGTATACCCCTAATAAATGATTGCGTTTGTGAAGCTCACTACAAAAATCCTTGAACATTTCTTCGCCGCCCAACGGTGGCCAAACGTAGGGCGGAGCCCAGGGTGCAGTGCTTTCCCAATGCATAAGCGCGGTAAGAATTCTGCTTTTGGTTTCTTCGGCAATTTCGTCAAGATAAGGTAAAGCGTTATTATATGGGAAAAGTCGGTTCGGTTTGGCTTCGTCCATATCGTGAATGCCTTGTACGGGGTAGGCAACAACAAGCGGTGAATCGGTATACCATTCGGGTATAGCATTACTGTTCTTGATTTTTTCAAGGTTTTTGGGCAGATTATTTTCAAACCAACGTCTGTACAGCTCGGCCGCATCGTGCCAATCTCCTTTGAAAAAGTCGAACACCATTTTAAAGGAGAAAGTGAATTCGTTGTTTTTTGGCTCAATACCGGGATATAAACGGAATTGAATTTTTATTGTGTCGTTTATTTCGGGAGCAAAATCTATTCCTTTAATGCTTCTTTCCGTATCCTCAGCGCAAACGTAAATCCCTGCGGTATCGTCGTAATAGGCAAGGAACTGGCTTTCAACAACGGCAGGAAACATAGCGTAAAGGCCTTTGCTTGGATATTCTAATTCCTTATAGCGTGATGAATATACCCGTTCTTTCGTTTGAAAATCATCGTATATTGCGCCTTCGTTTATGTTCATTAACAGCTTTCCGCTGCCACCCCTTTTTACTAAATCGTCTTTAAAGGCAAGCTGTGGATAATCAACCCATTCCACGTACATTCCGGTATTATTTACAAAGGATAAGCTAAATTCGATTCTGTCGCCAAATTCTATGTCCACTTTAAAGGAAATGGAGGGCTTTTTGAAGGTATAATCAATACTTAAGCAATTGTCTTTTTTTATGATTTCGGCATCACCGTCGTTTGATGTGTACCTTTCGGCTACAGTACCTTTTCTAAGCATAAACCCGAACAAAGGAAGAATAGTGCCGACAAATTCTTTGTTATTGTAAATTAAAGAAGTAATCGATCCGTTTTCGCTGAATGTAACAGAATATTTATTATTACTGAAATTCATATTTTCCTCCTATTTAATAAAGTAACCTATATAGTCGATTTTTTTATCATCTCCGAATAGGTGGTTATACAAATCAATAAAATAGTCGTCGGTCATACTTGCTATATAGTCAACGACAATTTGGTTTTCCTCGGTTGCTTCATACGGGCTTTCGCGTTTATAGTGCGCTTTGTTCACGTAAGCTATATGATGTGTAAAAATCGGTGAGCTAAGTTCCTTGTTTTTAAGGTCCTCATAGAGCTTTTCGTATAGCTTTTCCATCATAGGCTCTACATTTTTGCTTAGAACCTTTTCTACTTCTTCGTTTTTATAAATTAGCTCATAATTATCTTTTTTTGCTTTTTTTAGTGCCGTAAAATGTTTATCATCAAGCATAATATACGGCTTATCATAGCTGTTTTCAATTATATTTACGATAAGGTTGTTTATAATTTCGGCATTATAGGTTCCAATATCGCTTACTTCGAAATCGCTGTTAGCAATAATATGCGCCTTTTCGGCATCCTGACGGTCTTTTCCCAGGTAGGCTATAATATCCGATATTCTTACAACACAACCTTCAAGGGTACAGGGAACAAGCTTTTTGATATTGCTTTTCTCTAAGTAACATTCGTCAATTTGTTTATCGAATTTTGAAAAACCGTCTAACGGTAACGGATGATATTCACACAGCTCCATTTCACCGTCGTGAGCCGCTATTCCGTTTAATGTTTGCAGACTGATATTATAATTAAAAATACCGTCAAGAACTCTGACCGAATGAATATTATGGCTAAAATGTTTCGAAGCCTTTGAATAATATATTTTATCCAAAAAGCTTTCTCCTGCATGGCCAAACGGAGTATGTCCAATATCGTGTCCTAAGGCTATAGCTTCGATTAAGTCTAAATTGAGCCCTAAGGCTTTACCTATGGTGCGTGCAATTCGTGACACTAATTGCACGTGAAGACCTCTTCGTGTAATGTCGTCGTTTTTATAAAATGAGAAAACCTGCGTTTTATCGGCGTAGCGGTTGTAATACGGACAGTGCATTATTTTGTCAATGTCACGGATAAAAGGGGTACGAATTGCCGTTGCAATATCGCGCGAAACGTTTCGCCTGATAACCTCGTCTTCGTTAAAGGCATAAGGGCTTACGTATCCGTTCATTCTGTCGGCTTTTATTCTTTTTTCCAAATCGATAGATAAACTTTCATAATTCAGCATACACTCACCTCACTCAATTAATTATAACACTTCAAGCCATGCTCGTAAATGTCAAAAAGTACTTTTTTATTTGAAAATAGCATAATATTTTTTATCTCACACTTGAAAACAATTATCAATTTGTTGTATTATTAAGGAGAAATAGATTTGAAGCTTATAAAAAGTATTGTGGTAACCGTTTTTTGTATTATAACGCTAATATCCTCATGTGCAGTCTTTAACACAGTTAAATTCCTTTCGCTTCCGACTAATTCAAGCGCCGAGTTTGTCAATAAGGTTATTATCGATGCGGGCCACGGCGGGTTCGACGGCGGAGCAGTGGCTGTTGACGGTACAGCCGAAAAGGATATTAATCTTAATATCGCTTTACTTATCGGCGAAATGCTCGAATTTAGCGGTTACGAGGTTATTTATACCCGTACAGACGATAAAGGCACCGAAAGTAATTCGAATGCAAGTATTTCAAAGCGTAAGGTAAGCGATATGAAAAACAGATTAATGCTGATGGAAAAGCACACTGACGGCATTTTTGTCAGTGTACATTTGAACAAGTTTACCTCTTCTTCGGTAGCGGGGGCTCAAGTGTTTTATTCACCAAATTTCATCGAAGCTAAAAATATTAGCAATGAAATACAAAACAGCATTGTTTCTCTTGTTCAGCCGAATAACAAAAGAACTGTTAAGCAGGGAAGCGCTTCAACCTTTTTGCTAAAAAACGCCAAAGTGCCTGCAGTTATTGTAGAATGCGGTTTTTTAAGCAATGAAGAAGAACTAAAGCTACTGAAAACAACGGATTATCAAAAACAAATAGCCTTTGCTGTTTATTGCGGCATTTTAAACTATAAAAGATCTATATTATAATCGTTTGAAGGTGTAAATATGGCAGGAAAATTAAAAACAGCCTACGTTTGTACCGTTTGCGGATGTCAAACGGCGAAATGGAGCGGAAAATGTAATAATTGCGGTGAATGGAATTGTCTTGAAGAAACTGTTATAGCCGATAAGCCGTTGACTACTGTCGTTAGCTCTGCGCTGTCACATTTAAGTGCAAAGCCGTTGAACGAAATTTTTCTTACTGCCGAGGAACGTACAGTGACAGGTATTGCCGAGCTTGACCGAGTTCTTGGCGGCGGCATTGTTAAGGGAAGTGTAGTGCTGTTAAGCGGTGACCCGGGTATTGGAAAATCGACGATACTTTTGCAAATTGCCGATAAGTATCCAAGTGATAAGAAGGTGCTTTACGTATCGGGAGAAGAATCGGCTGTTCAAATAAAGCTTAGGGCGAAGCGCCTTGGCGTTACCAATAATAATTTGTTTATTATGGCTCAAACCGATACTCAGGCTATTTGTGAATATATCATTACCGAAAAACCCGATTTTGTTATGATTGATTCTATTCAAACCATGCAAATAAGCGAGCTGTCGTCTTCACCCGGCAGTATTGTGCAGGTCAGGGAATCGACTAATATGTTTTTAAGGGTTGCCAAGAATAATAATATACCCGTTTTTATTGTGGGCCACGTTAATAAGGGCGGCGATATAGCAGGTCCGAAAATTCTTGAACATATTGTAGATACGGTTTTGTATTTCGAGGGAGAAAGAAATCAGTCTTACCGAATTTTACGAGCAATTAAAAACCGTTTTGGCTCTACTAACGAAATCGGTGTGTTTGAAATGAATGATACCGGTCTCAATGAAGTGGAAAATCCGTCGGCAATGCTACTGTCGGGCAGAGCAAAAAACGTTTCGGGAAGCTGTATTGCCTGTGTGCTTGAGGGTACGCGTCCCATATTGTCCGAGGTTCAGGCGTTGGTTGCTTCAACAAGCTTCGGTAACCCTCGCCGAGTTGCTACAGGCTTTGATTATAACCGATTGAATTTAATACTTGCGGTTTTGGAAAAGCGAATCGGTATGTATTTTTCCGCTCTTGACGTTTATATTAACGTAGCAGGCGGCTTAAGATTAGATGAGCCTGCCGCCGACCTTGCTGTTGCACTTTCTCTTGTTTCGGGGCTTAGGGACAAGATTATTGATGAATATACCATTGCTTTTGGTGAAATAGGTTTATCGGGTGAACTGCGTTCGGTATCGCGTCCGCTTGCTCGTGTTAATGAAGCGGCTCGGCTTGGCTTCAAAACTTGTATTTTGCCAAAAAGCGCTTTAAGACAGCTTAAGGATGCTTCTCCTAATATTAAAATAATTGGTGCTTCTACACTTAAAGAAGCTATCGAGCTGATATAAATAAATACACCTTCGTTTTTGAAGGTGTATTTATTTATAATATTGACATCATATTACATAAATTTACAAAATGTTATATTGGGTTAATACAAGGTATGTGATAGATTTATGGTGTAAAATACATATTATATTATTAGCGATACACAAGGACAGCCTTCATTAGTGATTTTGGGTATTCAAAAAGCTCAAAAAATGAATGAGGATACATTAAATCAAGTTGTTAGTGTGTATCCATTAGACGATTTTAAAACCGAATAATCAAGGCGGCAGAATCCGGAAAACTGATTATTAATAATAAAAACAAGGCTAATAATCAATTGGCACGCATAGGAATCCAACCTTCCGAGCGCGACAAAATTATCAGCCTTGCGAAAGTCAGTATACCGCAAAATACTGATGAAGTCAACAATATTTCTTCCGTTCCCGAATCCCATTCCATTGCAGTACCGTTTTCCGATGAATTCAAGGCGGGCACAAGATTAACAAAAATATGAGTGAACATGGAAATTATTTAGATGAGGAAATGTTACTCGCAATTCCTGATATCATTGCTCACCCTATTGCAATATCTCAATATTCCCAAGAAAACACAGTGAGTGTTTTCGGTAACTGTTTTGTCGGTAGCTCTCCTATGATGGTCGGAATAACTATATCTAAGGATAGAGCAGGAAACGATATAACAAAGGTCCGCACATACAATGCACGTAAAGACGTCGGTAGACTGATAACCGACGAGACAATCCTGTACTTAAGTGAGAATAAAAGAAATACCCAAAGTTGGTTCCAAGCCTGTGGGATACAAGTCCCTTTAGGGGGAAATCAATTTGGGTACATACGTAGTATAACACAAAATTTATATAAAAGCAAGAAAGTTTCTTCGGGAAATGAATCACACTCCGTTTCAATTCCTTTTTCGGAAGAAGCAAAGGCCGAAAAGCGTAAAAAGTTTGCTGAATCTATTGTAAAAAATACGGCGGCTCTATAGACCGGGCTCGTGTTGAAGATTACCTAAAGACTATAGCTGAAGCTATCGAAAATAACGAAGACAAGGAGCCGGATATTCCCGAAACTTCCGAAAAAGAAACCTCAACTATTCTTTCGGTCCTTCGTTATCTTATTAAACTCATAATTAAGTGGGCCAATGGCTAAAAATAACCCGCCTTGCTATAAAATGCAGGGCGGTTTTATTTAAAAAAAGCGTGTGACATTTTGTGTGACATTTTACATGATTTGTGTGACATTTTCGGGTAAAATATCACATTTATTGATTTGTTTAAAGGCGTTAAAAATACAAATATCCCTTTAAACAAAAGAAAAAACCGCATTATGCGGTTTTTCTTAGTGCGAAAGAACGACTAAACGGTGTATAAGTAGGGGTAAAAACGACCAAAAGTATTATGGCAGCGCTGTTCAACAAATTGGAATTTGTTGTTATAAATCAATGTTGATTTCATATTTGTCATCGATAAGGATGTAATTCGCATTATGCACCTTGGCCAGTTTTAAGATTTCTGCATTGTCTTCCAACACACTCTCCATTGTGCACCATTCATCATCCAAACGGTTTTCAATGACGTTTGCATATTCCTTTATGTCGGCAAAGTGGTTTCTGATATACTCCTCACTCATTACCAGACAGTAATATTTGATGCTTTCAAGATAGTTGGCGTCAAAGTCTTTCTGCCAATCGAATGGAATATAGCAACCTTCGACAATTAAGTTCTGTTTGTTTTCGATAGCAGTTTTAACCATTTCACGAACAATCGGCCACAAGTATTCGGTTAATTCATTATCATCCATAGGGGTAAGTTCTGTGTTGCCGCTACGAATTAAACCCATTTTTAGATGGTC
>JAFVIF010000004.1 GCA_017474125.1 Clostridia bacterium | reverse complement strand
TTGTGATAATAATTATGTTATATTGTATTCATATTTTCTTAATAAAATAAATTAACTAATAGGGTATACTTTATATTGGAAATTGTTTTTACGGAGGTTAGATGATGGACAAGAAGAAAATACTTATTGTTGATGATGATGAAAACATTTGCGAGCTTCTTCGTTTGTATCTTGAAAAGGATGGATACGAGCCTTTTGTTGCGAATGACGGTGAAGCGGCTGTTAATATGGTTAAAACCGTTAACCCTGTTCTCATCCTTCTTGATATTATGCTCCCAAAGCTTGATGGCTGGCAGGTTTGCCGCGAAATCAGAAAAAATTCATCTGTCCCGATTATTATGCTAACAGCTAAAGGTGAAACCTTTGATAAAATTTTAGGGCTTGAGCTTGGTGCTGACGATTACGTACCGAAGCCCTTTGATGCAAAGGAGCTTATGGCTCGTATTAAGGCTGTGCTTCGCCGTTCAGGTGCTATGGACGGGCCTAAAATTGAAGAAGTTGCTTACGATAAAATAGTTATAAACCTTACTAATTACGAGCTGAGAATTAACGGCGTGCTTGTTGACACTCCACCTAAAGAGCTTGAGCTTTTGTACTTTTTAGCCAGCAATCCTAACAGAGTGTTTACTCGCGATCAGCTTCTTGATGAGGTTTGGGGCTATAATTATTACGGCGACTCCCGTACCATTGACGTGCATGTTAAAAGATTGCGCGAAAAGCTTGAAGGTGTATCCGATGCATGGCAGCTTAAAACCGTATGGGCTGTCGGCTATAAGTTTGAGGTAAGATAGTTGACTAAGCTTAGTACTTTTAAAAAATACTTTATTGCAATTTCAATTACGTTTCTTGTTTGCCTTACGATAATTGTAATAGTTTTAAGCTTTCTTACCAATCATTATCTGTCAAAGGACAAGTTTGAGTCGTTGTCAGTTTCCTGCAATACCTTATCTTCTTATGCCGCTACCGATTACGAAAATGAAAATTTCAGAAGAACGGTATTTTATATGGCACGAGTTATGTCGGAGGTTGGCGATAACGTAATTTTTGTAAGTGACCCTTCGGGTAATATTTTAACCTGCTCTTGCAGTGATTTTTCCACTGATGCTGTTTGTGCTCATTCTGTAGAAAGAATAAGCAATAAAATATTAGCCAAAACCGGTGCAGAGGACTATAAGGAAATAGGCCGCTTTGATAATTTATTTGCTGAAATGCATTTTATTAAGGGAAAGCAGATTGTTTCAAATAGCGGAATTAACGTTGGCTACGTGTTTGCTGCGTCTCCTGCTTCAAATCTGTCTAAATTCTATAGTGATTTATTCAGCCTATATGCCTTTTCCGCTATATTACCTATATTGCTTCTATTCTTTATTATGTATATAATTACTTATAGGTGGATTAAGCCGTTAAAGCTTATGTCAGAAGCAGCTAAGGCTATGGCAAAGGGTGATTTTTCAAAGCGTATTCCAGTTATGAGCGATGATGAAATAGGTCAGCTTTCGGCATCTTTTAATCAAATGACCAACTCACTTGTCGAGCTTGAAACGATGCGCCGTAATTTTATAGCGAACGTTTCTCACGAATTAAAAACACCTATGACAACCATAGGCGGATTTGTTGACGGTATAATCGACGGCACTATTGATAGTAGCCGTCAGGAGCAATATTTGAAAATCGTTTCCAATGAAGTCAAGCGTATGCACAGACTTGTCGAAGGAATGCTGAATCTTTCAAAGCTTGAAGCCGGCGAAACGAAAATTAATCGGAGCAGCTTCGATTTTAGGGAGTTAGTAATTGACGTAGTATTGAGTCAGGAGCAGCGTATTGAGGCCGGTAAGCTTGAAATACAGGGACTTGACGGTATGGAAAGTTGTATTGTCTATGCTGATAGAGATTTACTGCATCAAGCTGTATATAATCTTTGTGATAATGCCGTTAAATTTACCGATTTAGGCGGAACTGTTTCGGTTTCTCTTAACTTCGACAGCTCTCATTTTGTGTTTAAGATTAAAAATACGGGCGCAGGAATTCCCGAAAAGGATTTACCTTTAATTTTTGACCGTTTCTACAAAGGTGATAAAGCAAGGTCGGCTAATAAGGATAGCACCGGACTTGGACTATATCTCGTTAAAACAATCGTTAAAATTCACGGCGGAACCGTATTCGTTAAAAGTAATGAAAACGAGTATACCGAGTTTGGAATTCGTCTGCCGCTTAAATAACTGCCCACGGAGGATCTTTTATGTGTAATAACAATCAAAACGAACAAATTATTTCCGACGCTGAAGAAAATACCGCTTCGGCTTTTGATGAGAATAATATTGGCGATACCGAATCAAAGGAAGATACGGTTGCTGAGGGGTTTAATGTATCGGAAGAAGGGCATACCGCAGAAGCCCCCGTATTTGTTGACCCCTATGTTCAACAAACTCAAAAAATTGAGGATTTTAAACCCGTCAATTATTCTTCCGTTAAAAAAAGAAAGCCTGTTGCAGCAGGTATAAAAATATTTGCATTGCTTATGGCCGCTGTTATACTTGTTACCGGCTCGTGTTTAACCGGTTATCTTATTGGTATCAGCAGGAATACGGGATTAAAAAATAATTTTCAAGACACCAATCTTAATTTAACCGCTAAACCTGCCGATACTGATGAGTTTACAGCCGCTCAAGTTTACGATATGCTTAATAAGTCGGTTGTCGGTATCACCGTTTACGGCAGTGATGGTAAGGCTTCTACCGCATCAGGTGTAGTTTATACCGAAAACGGCTATATAATAACTAATGATCACATTTACGATACCATAGCAGGAGCAAAATTTATTATTCGTACCTATGACGGAGTTGAATATCCTGCAGTTTTCGTTGCAGGTGATTCAAGAAGCGATCTTGCTGTTCTTAAAATTGAAGCGTCAGGCTTCGTTCCCGCTGTGTTTGGCAATGATAAGGAACTCGTTATCGGTGAAAACGTTGTCGCAATAGGCAGGCCTAATAATATTGAGGAAAACAGCATAACCGAAGGTATTATTTCTCTTAAAGACCGACGCGTTTCTACAACTACGAGCTATTCTATGAAAATGATACAAACGAGCACCCCGATTAATCCCGGTAACTCAGGCGGAGCGCTTGTTAATATGTACGGACAGGTTATTGGAATAACCTCTTCCAAAATTGCGGGTGAGGAATATGAGGGAATCGGCTTTGCTATCCCATCCTCTACCACCAAAAGGGTTATTGAATCGCTTATTAAAAACGGCTATGTTTCTGACAGAGCAAGGCTTGGCGTATCATATCAGGTCATTAATACCGTAAAAATGGAGGTAGAAAAATATCCTTCCACAGGTATTCTTATTGCAACCGTTGATAACGATAGCGACCTTTACGGAAAAATTAACGTAGGTGATTTGATTACCGAGGTTGGAGGTATAAAAATAACGTCGGACAGCGTGATTCTTGATGCTATTGAAAACTCAAAACCCGGTGACGTATTAAGCTTTACCGTGTATACGGCAACCGGCTCTTACAAGACTGTATCAGGTAAGCTACTTCCCGATACAGGCTCGTCA
>JAFVIF010000019.1 GCA_017474125.1 Clostridia bacterium | reverse complement strand
GGCTGGAGATTCCAGCGCGATGACAGTCAGTTTACGGTTAGATATGGTGTTAACGGCGATGATCTGCCTATGGAATTTGTATTCAATGTTGACGCTGAACGCGGTGTACTTTTGCTGTTCTCGGTTTTATCTATGAACATTAAAAAGGAAAAGGCCGTTGAAATGGCTGTTGCCGTAAGCATTATTAATAACGTAATTGTTGACGGCTGCTTTGATTTTGATATTAAAAACGGAAGAATGCACTTCCGTATGACCAACAGCTATATTGAAAGCATTATAGGCGAAGAATTAATTGAGTATATGATTGATTGCTCTTGCTCTACTGTAGATGAGTTTAATGAAAAGCTTATGGGTCTTTCATCCGGACTTATTACTCTTGAACAGTTTGTTCAGTCTATCGGTAAGTAAAAGGGGGATAATAAAATGACTGATGATAAAAAACTTTATAATGCGGTTAACGTATATAAAACAATTTGTGATTCACTTGACGCAAAGGGCTTAAATTATAACAAAGAAGAGGATAAGCTTTTTGTTTTTTTCGGAATTAAAGGTAGCGAAGAAAACATACCTTTACATACCTTTATCAGCGTTGACGTAGACAGACAGCTTGTTCGTCTTGATTCTGTTCTTCCCTTTAAAATGAATGAGGATAAACGTGTTGACGGTGCTATAGCAACCGGTGCCGCTAACTTCGGTATGGTTGACGGTAATTTCGATTATGATATGTCGGACGGAACAATTAGATTTTCAATGACGGTTTCCTTTATCGGAAGTCTTATAGGCGAAGGCCTGATTGATTATTTGATTGGCTGTTCTTGCTATACCGTTGATAAGTACAACGATAAGTTTTATGATATCAACGAAGGCAAATTATCTGTTGCTGATTTTATAGAAAACGAATAATATTAAGAAGCCCCGATTTTTTTCGGGGCTTAAACTGCTTGTTAAGGGTATGTAAAAAAGCCTTTTTTGGTGCATTTTCAGCAATGCTTTAAATTAGAATCATAGAACAATCTGCGGCGTATTCCTTAACCGTAAAGCCGTTTGCGAGGGCTATGCCAGAGCAATGGCCTATTTACTGCAAAAATGCGGAATAGAAAGCGCAGAGGTTGTCGGAAACGTAATCAAGGAAAGCGGTGAGCGCGACGGCACTCACGCTTGGAACATTATTAAGGTCGACGGTGATTATTATTATCTTGACACCACCCGGGATGATAGCTCTAATACTATACAGGCGGTTAAAAATACCGGCTTTGGCTTTGATTATTTCTGTATAACCACCGAGGAGCTTACCCGTACGCGTGATACAGAGTATGTTCCCACCGACCTTCCCATATGCGAAGCCACCAAAGGAAATTATTATTATCATAATTCTGCAGTTATTGCTGAATATGATTTAAATCAGCTTAAAGTAATAGCTCGCGCGGCGGTAGAAGCTAAATGTAAATCCTTTACCTTTAAGTGTAAAAATAAGCCTTTGTATGATAAGGTGTTGGCCGAAATTTGCGTATCGGGACAGGATAGCTACGACATTCTTAAGGCTGCGGCAAAGCTGGATAGGAAAATAATTACCGATTCCTATTTCTACTCCTATGATAAAAATTTATTTACTATCACGGTTAAGTTTAAATACAAATAAAAAAAGGGGCGTTTGTATGAAAAAGTTTCTCGCAATTTTTTTAAGCGTGCTTATTGTGTTCGGCGTTTGCGCTTGCTCAGCCGAAAAGTCAATAATAGGTACCTGGAAATACCAAACTACGGTTTTGGGTGTTGTTACCGAAACCTCATATACCTTCAACGAGGATGGAACAGGAAAGGTTTCAACTGTGCTTGACGTTGCATTTACCTATAAATTTGAAAACGACAAGCTGTGTTTAACCATTACTACCTTCGGCATTGAAAATACCGAGGAATATGATTACGAATTTAAGGGCAATTCCCTTATTCTGACCGATTCCGATGGTTCCATTACGCTTGAAAAAGTGAAATAAAAAAGAAAGCAGAGTTTTTAAAAACTCTGCTTTCTTTTTTGGTTTATTGCCGAATAAACTTATTAAGCGTCGCCTTATGTCGTTGACAATGAGTTAGTTAAATAGTATAATATTTTTTATAAGCGAAAGTGTATCTTTTTGCCGATTTATATTGAACGAGGAGTTGCAAATGAATCAGTTTTACGATCGAATTATGGAAATAAAGGAAGCCGATGAGGTTAAAAAAATCGTTAAGCGTTGGGATGTATTATCGGCTAATATCACAACCCGTCCTATTGATGCTCCCGTGCTTTTACCCGATATGCTGTGGATAGCAAAGTCGGGTGTCGGAAAAACAGTGCTTCTTAATTTAATTTCCGAGTATCTTGCACAGCAGGGTAACCTTATGGAATTTTACGGCGACGTTAAGTTTTTTGAGTTCCTGCTCGGATATTGCAGTCCACGGGATCAATTCAGCGAGCTTCAGCGCCTGATTGACGAGGTTAATAATGCCGCAGGCTTCAGAAGTGAGTTTAAGGGTATTATTCATATTGATATTAACGAATGGCTTGACCATTATGAAGAAAAGCATTTCGTAACCTTTATGGAATACTTATCTGCTCATAGTGATAAGTGGCTCGTTGTGCTGTCGGTATATTCCGAAAACAAAACAAAGCTTCATAATTTGAATGCATTTTTATCAATGTACTTAAGAATTGAAAGAGTGGCTCTTTCTCTTCCCAAAACAGCAAATCTTTTCGAGTATATTGAAAAAAACCTCCACGATTACGGACTTGCCCTTGATGAGGGCGGTAAAGCCGTACTTTTCGAAACTATAGAACGCTTAAGAAAAAATAAGCATTTCGACGGCTTTAAAACTATTAAGCTTTTATGTCAGGATATAGTTTATAAAACCTTTTCGAACAAATCGGTGGACTCCTTTGTGCTTACCGCCGAAGCTCTTGCGGATTTTTCAGCAGACAGCGAATACGTTAACCGTATGATAGCCAATATTGAAAAGGTACGACAAATAGGCTTTGAAAGTAAGAGGTAAAAAATGAGTAAGGAAAATTACAAATTCGGACGTTATATATCTACAAATCAGGAAGCACGCTGGGCAACCGTTGACGAAATAAAGGCTTCAAGCAGATATATTAACCTCAGCAGTGAGGACTATCCGTCTGCCGGTCTGCCGTTGCTTTCTAACGGCAGAGAGGCTTACGTTGACGATAAGGACACCCATACCCTTATTTTCGGTGCAACAGGCTCTAAAAAAACCCGCCTTTTCTGTATGCCTATGATAAATATGTTTGCTAAAGCGGGGGAGTCATTTATTGTGTCTGACCCTAAAGGCGAGCTTTATGCAAAAACCTCGGGCCTTGTAAAGTCGAAGGGCTATAATACTATCGTTCTTAATTTCAGAGATATTGGCCGCGGCAATATGTGGAATCCTCTTTTCCTTCCTTATGAATTGTATCATTCGGGAGATAAGGAAATGGGCATTTCGATGCTTAACGACTTTATTTCAACCGTTTCCGAGCCTCAGCGCCAAAGCACAAAGGACGTGTTTTGGGTTGAAATGGCGGCTTCCTTTGCTCTTGCTAACCTTATGCTTCTTATGGAGGCAGGCAAAAAGGATGAGGTTAACGTTGCAAGCCTTGCGCAAATGTGCGCTTTTGAAAACGAAAGACCGCTTACCTTCCTTTCACAAAGAATGCGCGAGGATACTATTGCGGGTATGAACTACCGAGGTGTATTTGTAGGCGCAGAAAACACGAAAAGAAGTATTTATATTTCTCTTTACAGTATGCTTCGTATTTTCAACACACAGGAAAAGCTTACAAAAATGCTTTCGGGAAATACCGTTGATATGCGTAAAATAGGCAGAGAAAAAACTGCCGTTTACGTAATTGTGCCCGATGAAAAAACTACCTATCACTTCTTGGTTACAACCTTTATAAAGCAGGCTTACGAGGTGCTTATAAGTGAAGCTCAGAAGGAGGATAATTTCACTCTGCCCGTAAGAGTAAACTTTCTTCTTGATGAGTTCTGCAATATGCCCAAAATCCCCGATATGCCGTCAATGATATCGGCGGCACGAAGCAGAAATATGCGATATTATCTTATTGCTCAAAGTATGCATCAGCTTCGCGGAAAATACGGCGAGGATGCCGATACGATTAAGGGTAACTGTGATAACTGGGTATTCCTTACCTCTAAGGAATTAGACCTTCTTAACGAAATAAGCAGTCTTTGCGGTGAAACAACCACTTCTGATAACAGAACGAGAAAGCTTATTTCTATTTCGGAGCTTCAGCGTTTTGATAAGGAAAAGGGCGAAGCACTTATAATGCATTCTCGTCAGTATCCTATTATAACCGAGATGGCCGATATTGACATGTACGAATGCTTTAAGGGTTACGAAACCGTTCCCTTGAAAGAATTTGATTTGCCCAGCGTCAGCATATTCCCCGTAAAGGAATTTGCCGCCGCTGTTGTTGAAGGTACCAAGGAGTGTCCCTTTACTTAATATGCCTTCACAGGTTTTAGTTTGGAGGAATGAGGCTTGACCGCTATAGAGTTTTGCGACCGTGCGCCAATTGAAAACGTAATAAGTACCCTTACGACAGCACCCGACAAAATAATTTTTGTGGGTGAGGGAAAGGCGGCCAAACGTTTTTTTAACGCTCATAAGGCTTACATAGAAGATAAAAAGCTCGGAATTACCATTGATTTTAAAAGTATTAAAAAGAATGACCTTAGCAGTATAGTCGAAACGCTGTCGGATATTGTTGAAAAAGAGGACTCCTGCGTTTTTGACCTTACCGGCGGCGAGGATTTGGCTCTTGTGGCTATGGGTATCGTTTACGAAAAATACAGTCATAAGGATATTCAGCTTCAACGTTTTATAATTGAAAACGGTGTTGTTACCGACTGCGATAACGACCAAAGAGTTATATACAGCGGCGCTCCCTTATTATCGGTTGACGATCACATTTTAATACACGGTGGTGCGGTAAGATATAAAAAGGACGAAATGGTTAAAACCGTACGCTGGGAATTGACTGATGATTTTGTAAAAACCGTTAAATTTCTTTGGGAAATTGCACGCAAGGACCCCCAAAAATGGAATAACCAAAGCGCAGTTCTTGCTTATCTTAATAATTATGCTTCTGATAATGAGCCGCTTTCCATATCGGTTGACCTTGCGGAGGTAGAGGCTAAATTTGAAGGCTTTACAACAAAATACGTTGACGTAAAGCCCTTACTTAAATTGCTTTTTGAAAATGACGTTATAAGTGAGTATTCCCATAAGGGAAGTGTTATCAGCTTCAGCTATAAGGACGGTCTTACGGCAAAATGCATTAAAACGGCGGGTGCCATGCTTGAGCTTAAGGTACTTGTAACGGCTGCAGAATTAAAAGATGAAAACGGCAAGCCTTATTATAACGATGCGCTCAGCGGTGTATTTATTGATTGGGACGGTGCTTTTCACGGTGCAAGGGACGAAAAGGCCGATACTGAAAATGAAATTGACGTTGTGCTGATGAAGGGGCTTGTGCCTGTTTTTATTTCCTGCAAAAACGGAAAGTTTGAAGAGGAGGAGCTTTATAAGCTTGACGCTGTTGCTTCCCGTTTTGGCGGAAAATATGTTAAAAAGGTTTTGATTGCTACCGATTTGGGCAGTCTTAGCGATAAAACAAAGGAGGCTTTGTCTCAGCGTGCAGTTGATATGGATATCAGCATTTTGCGCGGCGTTCACAAAATCGATGATGATTCAAAGTTTGCCGAAATGCTTAGATCCCTTACAGGTAAAGGCACCAGAGCACAAATGATTGAATTTTAGGAGACAAGCTTATGCAGTATTTTACTCATGATGAATTCGATAAAATGTTTCATGAGATAATTAATTCTAACGGTTCTTGCGTTGACACACTGATGATAATTGCCGAAAGAGTTCTTAAAGGCCCTGTTAAAAAATGGTGCAACAACGACTCGGCGTTAAAAAACAGGCAATTTGAAGAGGATTTAATGCAGGATATTCGTGCGCGCTTAATGAAGGTGTGCGTTACCGGATTTTTTAAGCGCAACGATAAGGAAAATTATGACCCGAATGGGTTTAAAAACTGGCTTTTCACCGTTGCTGTAAACGTTAAAAACGATTTTGCGAAAAAGCAACGGCGTATTCAGTTTATGGAAGCGGAGGACGCAGATTTAACCAACCTACCGAGCCATCAGCCCGAGGTTTTTACTTCTTATTCCGCTTTAAACCGTTTGAGCAATGCCTTCTTAATAGTGCTAAAATCCGATTCGAAGGTTTATAAGGTTTTGACCTGGATGGCGCAAATGCTTATAATTGCGAATACAAACGTTACTAAAATTGAATCAAACGAAATTTTGGTGAACACATTTGAAAATATGAGCCTTGACGAAATGCTGCGTTCTATTCTTGATATGTCCTGTAACGTGCCGTGGTTAAGGTTTAACGATAAACAGTTTGCAAAGGTTGAAATGAGCCTTAACAAAATTTGCTCGGACGGGAAACGAATGGGCGAAAAAAGGTATGGCGACTTCTTTATGAAGAAGGGCGGAAAGGCTTCGGTAAGCGACTGGGTAAACCGAATGAATGATTTAATAGCAAAAGAGGAAAAGCACAATGAAACATCTGACAGTTGACGAAATTATAGCATTTGTATCCTTTGAGGAGGAAAACGAAAGTACCGTTAGATTGGCTTCTAAGGTTAACGGACATATTTGCTCTTGTTCACAGTGCTTTGAAAAGGTGTGTGCTTTTCAAACGGTATATGATGAGCTTACAAAAATCGGCAGAGAGGCAAATCTGCAAAAATTTGTTTATAAAATTATTGATGATGAAAAATTGCAGGAAATAAATGCGAATGAACTTGAAGCGGAGATGCGTTTAATTTCTGAGGATGGAAAATTGTCCAGATAGGAGTCTGCGTAATGAAAAAGATAACCGTATCGTTCGATGGAAAATGGGTATTAAGTAATAAGGGAAGCGATCAGCTTCCCGTTGAAAAATTTATTAAATATGCAGAAGAGTATTTGAAGGCAGAGGTTTTGTATTCTTCGTTTACGGTTTGCGAACTGCTTATTCGCGACTGCGAAGTAAATGAAAATGAACTCTTTGACTGTGTTAACGAGATTATTGACGAAGCCTTCGGTATGGATTTTGACAGAAAGGTATTTAATTGTGAGGTAACCGATTATAATCCCGAAGAAAAGGTGGAAGAAAAAGCGGAGTCTTCGGCAAAGTCGGAAAACGAAGCTGCTAAAAAAAGCGGTACGGTTGCCGATAAAATAAAGGCTCTTATAGGTGTTGAGGAATTTAAAAATCTTGCCGATGAAATAGTTCGGATTGCACCGAGCTTAAAAAAACACAATACCGAGAAAGCCTTGATTTCACGCGATTATCTTTTCGCTATTAACAACGGTGACGGAGCAAGCACCTATGCCAGATTGTTTACGGAGCTGCTTATTGAAAATGAACTTTTGCCCGGCTCCAATAAAAAAATATTGCGTGAAACCAAGCTTTTAAGTGAAGAAATGGCAAAGGAAATAGGTAAAAGTCCATTTGCTTTCGTTTATGATGCACTAGAAGAAATAACCAATAAGAATACGTCGGGCGTAATTATCATAGATATGTGTGAATGGATGTCTAAGGTTTATGACGTTAAATTCAGAGACTTCCTTTATACTCTTGATAATTATACAGAAAAGGCCGTTTACATCTTCCGTATTCCTTTTGTTGATAAGGAGGTTGTAGACGATATCAGCTCTGCCTTAAACGACGTACTTCAGGTACAAAGTCTTTCGTTTATTCCGTTTGATTACTCCGAGCTTAAAGCGTATGCAAGCTCTTTGATTGAAAAATTCGGTTTTAGTATGAGTGATGAAGCTTGGGAGGTATTTGAAGCAAGGGTTAACGCCGAGAAGAACGACGGAAGATTCTACGGGCTGAATACCGTTGAAAAGATTGTAAACGATATAATTTACCACAAGCAGCTTAACGATTCGGCAAAGGGAATCGATAGTGTTGACGTTAATAAAAATGATATTGTTGAAATAGCGCCGACCTTGAATATGGAAGAAATAGCAGGTATTGATTTTCTTGATACAATGGTAGGTATGCAGCCTATAAAGGAGCGCATTGAAGAAATTATAGGTCAAATAGAAATCAGCCGTTGTTTAAAAGAGCTTGGTTCACCTTGTATTCATATGCGTTTCGTGGGTAACCCCGGTACGGGTAAAACCACCGTTGCAAGAATTATCGGTAAAATTCTTAAGGAAAAGGGTGTATTAAGGAACGGTAGCTTTTTCGAATACATGGGACGTGATTTGTGCGGTAAATACGTTGGACATACTGCACCTCAGACAGCGGCAATTTGTCGTGATGCTTACGGCTCGGTGCTGTTTATTGATGAGGCGTATTCCTTGTATAGCGATGATATGGGAGGAAAGGATTTCGGCAGAGAGGCTATTGAGGCATTAATTGCCGAAATGGAAAATCACCGTTCTGACCTTGTGGTTATAATGGCAGGTTATCCGAAAGAAATGAAGGAGCTTATGGGAGCAAATCCCGGTCTTGAAAGCCGTATGCCATATGTAATCGAGTTTCCTAATTATACCAAAAATCAACTTTTTGAAATTTATATGCGTATGGTGAATAAGTCCTTCACCTATAAGGAAGGCTTTGAGGAAACTGCAAAGGCTTATTTTGAAAATCTGCCCGATGAGGTTATTAATGCAAAGGATTTCAGCAACGCAAGATTTGTTCGTAATATTTTTGAGAGAACTTACGGAAAGGCTTTCCGTCGCGCTCAGCTTAATAAAGAGGAGCCTACCGTGCTTATAAAGGAAGACTTTAACCTTGCCGTTTGCGATCAGGAATTTAAAAAGCTTATGAGCAAGCCTAAAAAGAGTTCTTTAGGCTTCATTTGAGTTTAACCTATTGGCAAGCGTGCCGTAGTTGCGGCACGCTTGCGTTCTATAAATCATTTTTTCGGAGGAAGCTATGGAATTAACCTCGCTTTTAAAAAACATAACCGGGAATGCCGAGCTTATTTGCGGTTCTTTCCGTGAGGTATACCTTTTTTCAAGTTATAATGAAAACTCAATAGCTTTAGCCGACAGCCTTGATAAAAAGCAGGGAAGAGCCTTTGTGTTCTTTAACGTTCCCGAAGAGCTTATTAAAAATACCGAAAAGGCCAATACCGAATTTTTAACCTGCGATATTCGTAATTTTGACTTTAATGAAATTAATAATAAAACTCGGCTTTTTGTTTTTGCACTTAATAAGGACACCGAAGATAATGCCGATATTCTGCGCAGCTTAAAAGAAAAGCTGTCAAGCTTTGAAAATGCAACGTTATTCGGTTTTTATGATAACGAAAAAAACTATGAGGCTATTACGAAAAGTCTTTCTTCTGAGAAGGATGAAAAAAACAGTATCCGCCTGATTGATTTAGTAAGACTTCCCATATATCAGCTTCTTTATGAAAAGGGCTATGAGCTTATTTTTAAAAAGGCGGTTAACGGTAGCGTTAAAGAAATAAATGCCGTTATTTTAGGCTTAAATAGCTTTGGCACGGAAATGCTTAAGGCACTGAGCTGGTATTGTCAAATGGACGGCTACAGATTACAGCTTGACGTATTTTCCGATTCGCAAAAGGCAAGGGAGGATTTTATTTCTCTTTGCCCTGAGCTTATGTCGGAGCAGCTTAACGGCAGGTACGATATAGAGGGCGAAGCAAGGTATAAGATTAATATTCATCTGTTATCCGATTTTAAAGACCTTTTACCGACACTGCCCAAAACCACCTTTCTTTTCGTTTCCGCAGGCAATTGTACGGAAAACCTAACCGAGGCCGAAAGGCTTTATAGTCAGTTAAAGGAAAACGGCTGTAGTCCTTCGGTTGTGGTCGCGGCTGAGGGCTTGCCTTATAAATATTCTTTTGAAAATGATTCAAAAACAGAATGTATAGGTGATATACCTTCGGTATTTTGTGAAAGTGCAATAACCGATTGCGAATTAGAAGCCCTTGCTTTATCCCGCCACCTTAAATGGGGAGAAGAAAAGGAATTTTACCTTAACAGGTATTGCTATAATTCCTCGTTAGCATCGACCATTCACAAAAAAGCGAGACTGCTTTGCGGTATTTTGGGCGCCGATAAGCCTTCAAAGGAGCGAAATGAGGCGGAGCTGATGAGTATACGAATTCTTGAGCACCGCCGTTGGAATGCTTTTGTGAGAAGTGAAGGGTATTCCTATAGCGGCTCGCTTTTGAAAAGCAGCAGAAACGATGCCAAAAAGCTTCATAACTGTCTCGTGCCATTCGGTGAGCTTCCGTTGCAAGAGCAGGAAAAGGACGACGATTAAAGGAGAATTAAACTATGATATATACCGATAAAACAAAGGCCGCTTTAAAACTTTGCTTTGAAGCCCATAAGGACCAGCTTGACAAAAGCGGTATTCCATACGTATTTCATCCCTTTCATTTGGCCGAGCAAATGACCGATGAAGTGACCACCGTCGTTGCTCTTTTGCACGACGTTATTGAGGATACCGATTATACCTTTGAGGATTTAACTAAAATGGGCTTTGGCGGCGAAATAATTGACGCCTTGCGCCTTTTAACTCATAACGATGATACCCCTTACCTTGAGTACGTGGCAAGAATTAAACCCAACCCCATTGCCAGAGCGGTTAAGCTTGCCGATTTGCGTCATAACAGCGATGTAACCAGAATGGACACCATTAACGAGTGGTATATTGCTAAAACCGAAAAGTACAGAGAGGCTATAAAGCTCTTGGAGGGATAATTCTTAATGACTGTTATTATTTGTCTTGACGATAAAAACGGTATTGCATTTAACGGCCGCCGACAAAGTCGCGATAGGGTTGTTTCTGAGCGAATAGTCGATTTATCTAAAGGCGGTAAGCTTTTTATGAACGAATATTCTGCCAAAATATTCCAAAGCGATTTAAAAGTGGTTGATAATGATTTTTTGACTAAGGCGGAAGCAGGGGATTTTTGCTTTTGTGAGGACGACAGCTTTCTTTTATATTTAGGAAAAATCACAAGGCTTATCGTTTATCGTTGGAATAAAGCTTATCCCCGTGACAAGGTGATAAATGCCGATGTTTTTTACGGAAAAACTATAAAAAGCAGGTGTGATTTTGTTGGAAATTCTCACGAAAGAATTACCGAGGAGGTTTACGAATGAATAAAAGATTAACGGCGGCTTTGTTGTCACTTTTACTTATTTGCTCCCTTTTACTGTCTGCCTGCGGCGGTGATTTGGTGTCGCCCTCGCAGCCCGATAATCAAAACGGTAACGTTATAGCTTCTGTTAAGGATGTTCCAAAATTCGACGGAAAAACGCCCTTCGTTGCCATCAACGGCAATCAGCCGGTATTTACCGAGCAACAGCTAAAAACAAAATCCTACGAAAAATATGAACGGCTTGACTACCTTGGCAGGTGTACCGTTGCTATTGCTGTTGTGGGTACCGATATAATGCCTACCGAGGATAGAGGAAGCATTGGAAGTGTTAAGCCCACGGGCTGGCATACCGTTAAATACGATATTGTAGACGGTAAATACCTTTATAATCGCTGTCACCTTATAGGCTTTCAGCTTACGGGTGAAAATGCCAACGAAAGAAATTTGATAACGGGCACCCGCTACCTTAATATTGAAGGGATGCTCCCCTTTGAAAATATGATTGCCGACTACGTTAAAGAAACCGACAATCACGTTTTGTATAGGGTTACGCCATATTTTGAGGACAAAAATCTTTTAGCAAGCGGAGTACAGCTTGAAGCGTATTCGGTAGAGGATAACGGTGAGGGTATTTGCTTTAACGTATATGCCTATAACGCACAGCCCGGTGTTATTATTGATTACCGTACCGGTGAAAGCCGACTTGAAAAGGCTGATAACGTAAGCTCTGATACCGAAAAAAGAGAATACGTTGTTAACATAAGCTCGGGCAAATTCCATTTGCCCGATTGCAGTGGAGTAAAGAGCATAAAACCGCAAAATAAGAAAACCGTAAAAACCTTAAGAAGTAATCTGATTTCAAACGGCTACCAGCCCTGCAAGCAATGTAACCCGTAAAGTAAAAAGCTTATGCTATTAAGCATAAGCTTTTTTATTTACCGTTGCGAAAATATAGGTCATACGGGGGTTATGCATAATGAAGAACTGTATTATCGGGAGAAAAAATTATGAATAGATTTAACGGCTTTTTCGGACACTTTAATAATTATGATAATATTACGGTTAAGGGCGGAAGCTTTGTGCTGAGGCACGGTAAAAAGGAAGATTTACGCGGTGATAAGCGTTTTCTTTACGCTGTAAAGGAAAATAACACAGAAGAATGCTTTTTAAATGCAAACATTCGCAGAATTGCACCGTTCGGTGATAACGGTATTGCTTGCCAAACCTATTATCCCTTGGGTGACAGACGAATTATTCTTTACTTTTTTATAGGAGAGGGCATAAAAACCGAAGACGGTTATATTATAAGCGATAATAAGCTGGTATATACCTATAGAGAAAGCCTTAGAATAAGCCGAGAGCCAAACGGCAGCTACGACTGTATTTTTAATAACGAACAGCTAAAGCACCGAGGCTACGAGGGAAAACTGTTTTTTAATGATGAGTGCTTCGGAATTCCTTCTTGCTCAAAGGAATTGGTTCCGTTTTTATATTATAATTACGACGGAAGCTTAAATGAGGAATATAAAGAATTAAAAATTGCCCGCGAGATAATGAACAGAATCGGCTCCTTTATATCTGTCGGCTTTGATGATGAGCTTGACGAAGAGGCAACCGAGGAAATAAACAGCCTTACCTGGGAGGCAAAAAGTGCGACAGCCGATGACGTGCTCCGCCTTATAAGCGCTACTAAAAAATGTAATATGCTTGATAAAGAGGCGAGTAAAAAAATGGCTTTTATTATTAAAACGCTGAGTCAAAAGGGATTAAAGGATTATTTTACCCGTTTTATGGAGCTGCTTTTTGCAGCTCTTAACAGAAGCTCGGGGCAGAAAGAGTGGATAAAAATTAATATTTTAAAGAATAAAAGCGAAAAGGAAATGAGGGAAATTTTGGAGCGTTACACAAAAATAAATTCATGCTTTGAAAAGAATATGTGTGAAATTGCCGCACTGTTGATTAACAGCCCCGATTTTAATTATTTACTGTTTGATAACGGCGCCTTTGAGGCCGCCTTTGAAAGGATTATAAATGAAAAACTATAACGCGGAAAACAAAAATCTTGTCAGCCTTGAATTGCGGCTTGGTTACATAATTGAAGAACAAAAAAGAACGGTATCAAAGCAAAAGGCTATTGAAATTCTTGGCGGTAAGGCTCAGCTCAGAAATACGAGCGCCCTTATTTGCGAAAACGGTGTAGAGCTAACCTCTCATTATATTGCTTGTCCGTACTGCAACAATAAAATATATGCCTATGCTAAGGATTTTAACAAAAGCTTTAATTTTCACATATATAACGACGAGAGGAAGGGGAAGGAGGCAGTTTGCTGTTGGCTTTCACAGCAACGGAATTTGTTTGATGAAATCCCTGCTCTTTTGCCCTTAAGCCGTAAGGTGAAGGTTGATTCTGTGCTTGTTTGCCCAAAATGCAACGGTATTATGCATCCGTCGGCAAAAAAACGGCGGGTTGACATTTCCCGATGTGAGCATAAGGTTTATTTGCGTTGTGAAATTCTTGATATTTCCGAGCTTTTCTCCTTGCCTGTGTTATCGGGAGAAAAGGTTAAGGTTGATTTTCCGCTTTACGAGGAGGTTGTCTTTAATTTCGGCAACGGACATACCTTTATAAGGCTTTTGGATAGGGACGGAAAAAGCCTTGCCAAAAGAGATGTAACGAACGACAAAAAGGCTTGGAGCTCGGGGGTTGCTTACGATACTGTTTTGAAATACAAATACGTGCGAAGGTATTTGAGAAAAATGTTTGCCGCGGAGCATGGCGGAAAAATTCCTTTCTGTCAGTCAGAAATAACGGTAAATGAGCTGAGAATGCTTACGGCATTTATAGGGTATAACGGTGATTTTTATTCGGCTATTCCGTATAATATCGGCACTCTTCAGCTTGACGGAAGCTTTAAAAGAACGGCTAAAGGATTACACCGAGCCGATAATGCCGTGAAATTATACGAGGCATCCTCGCTTCCTCAAATAAAATCGGTAAGGAAACTGTTTTTTGAAGAGCAGGGTATGCTGTTTTATATTCGCGAATGCGAAGCACTGTGGCATATTATAGGCGACCCTAACAGATTTATAAAGCTGCTTAAAAGCAATAATAAATACCGCTTACTTACAGAAATTCATACACGGCCGACCGTGCTTACCTTCTTCAAGGCTTACGTGCAGGCGGGTAAAGCAAAAAAGCTTATAAAGCTTTTAAACTTTGATTTTTACAGCCTGCTGAATTATGCCGTTAATTACTCAAGCTTGTCAAAGTATGCTCGCTTAGCCGAAATTAAAAAGTGGAACAAAGGAGAAGAACAAATAGGCTCACATTTTCGCTTTGACGTGATAACGCCCTATCCAAATTATTCCATTCCCGTTATGGAACAGCCGAAAAGTATACATAATTGTATTATTGACGGCTTTAAGTTTCGTTTCCTTAAAACGAGCACCGATTATATGGAAGTGGGAAAAGCGCTTAATAACTGCCTTAAAGAAAGCTATGAAATTATAAGCTATCCCGTAGTTGCGGTGCTTAAAAACGGCAAAACCGTTGCGGCTATTGAGGTTGCAGGAAGCTTTGTAGCACAGGCAAGATGCTATAATAATGGGGGGCTTAGCACCGTTGTAGGGCTTGAGGCGGCCTTTGTTAAATGGTGCAACCGCTTTAATCTTGCCGAAACACCCGATGAGGGAAATTTCGATTTTGACGACGATGACGAGGACCTGCCGTTTTAATTTTCGGCTACCTCGTTCAAGGTGTTGTTTATAAAATCAACAACCTCGTTATAGGCAGGCTCGCCTTTTTCGGCACTCGTAATACGGCGCAGTATTTTATTGCCGCTGAACAAATCGGTGAAGAAAGCGTTAAGCTCACTAAGGGGCATAGCGCTTTTTTTGTATATTTTAATTATGGAAGCGCAGGCGTGGGTGAAAATGTAAAAATAAAGGAAATTACGGTCATTTTGCTCGTGATAAAGGTAATCTGCCTTTAGAGTATGATACATTTCCTTTTCTGCTTCCGAGTCACCTAAAATATCAAAAAGCCTGTTTAAATCCTCTTTTTTACCGAAACGTCCCAAAAGGCAAACAGCGATAACGCTTCTAAACTGATTTGAACGGCGGTTATCGGTAAAATAGAAACAATCACGGTTATCCACTATACTGCGTAATACGGGTAAGGCTCTTTCGTCCTTTAAAAGGCCTAAGGCAATAGCGCAGTTGTTTTTATAAATCGGTGTGTCGGCATTTTCCATTTCGGCAAATAGCTTTTCTTTAATTGCGTTTTTATCTTCGTGAATATAGCAGGACCATATAGCCGTAGCGGGGGCATCGGTTTTAAGACTTTGAAAGGTTTTCTCTACGCTGAATTCAACGGGGGTATAAATTGTGTCGTACGGTGCCAAATGGGCATACTTAGGGTCGGGAATTCTGTTAAGAGTCTTCATTTTTTTTAGATATGCCGCATAAAAATTTTCATAACCGAAGAAACGGTTTTCATCTTGATTAAAGCAGCCCTTTTCTTTAACTGTTTTTAAATATTCGTTATAATCAATATTTAAAAAATCAACCTTGCTTTTAACGGCTAAGGCGGCGGCAATACCAACGCATTCGCCCATACGGAACATATCACGGTTCATTCGTATTGCAGATTGCGAATAGGTATCACAGCAAAGGCACCTGCCTGCAGTGACAAGCCCCTTTACGCCTTTCGGAACAACGCTTCCCATAGGTACGGGGATGTTAATGGTAACGGTTGCAAGGTTAGAAATAACCCACCAATTTTGGAAAAGCTCATCGTCACAGCTTCGGTCGTTGCCGTGGCGATCAAGGTCGGAATATGCCCAAAAAAGCACCTTTTTCGGTACCTTGCCCATAATAATATCCTTATAGGAAGCACATTCCTCTCCCGCAAACGACAAGCCCTCGCGTATTCCCGTATGCAGGGCAACGCTTATAAATTCACCCTCTTTTAAAAAGCGTGAAGCAAAGGCATGGGCCATAATGGTTTTTTCGCTGAAATCGGTTTCATCATATTGGTCGGTATAGCCTGAGTCCTCGTTATTGGATATAAGGCTTTTGTTTTTATAGTACTGAGTGCGAACGGTGAAGGGAACGGTTCGCTTGTCGGCACTTCTGCCGTAGTATTTTACGGTGTCGGTCATTCTTATTAAATGGCCGTCGCTGGTGGCGTCGATTATAATTTCGGCTCTTACATTAACTTCTTTTTCGCCGTTGAAAACTTTGAGCCCTACCGCACGGTTATCCTCAAAGTATATTCCCGTTGCACTTGAATGACAAAAAAGCCTTACACTGCTGTTTTTTAAACGATTGGTAATATGAATTTGCTTTTGCTCCCAATGAGCGCCCGAGGAAAGAAATACGGTATCCTCCAATGTTTTTTTGTGCTCCTCCTCGTGAGCACCTCCCCGTGAGCCGTGGTAATAGCCGGTTACGTTTCCGCAAACGTGCATACCGCCTATATTGGAGCCAAGCTCTAACAAAATAACGTCAGCGCCCATAGAAGCGGCAGAATCGGCGGCATAAACGCCTGCCGCACCTGCGCCAACGCACAATACGTCGCAGGAAAGGTCAAAATTAATATTATTGGTTTGCTCCCTTATAATTTTTCCGTTTAATAAATAGGATAATACCATCTTTAACCCTCCTTATAAAAATATCCTGCTTCAAAGGCTTCAATGGGATTTTGGTAGTTGCGGTCGCTAAGTCCGTCGGTTGCGTTATTATAATAAAAAACGGGCGCCATATAAAGTATTTTTGCGTTTAGTTTAAGCTTTTTCCATTTTTCGTATATAAATGTCTTGACAGTGTTTTCGTCAAAGCCCTTTGCATTAATCTGTAATGCGTAGCGATTGCGGTAAAAGGCAGGACAAATATTGCCGTCTTTAAATTCATTTAGTAAAGCCGCCTTGTCCTTTTCAATATTGTCGGTTATAAAAAGCGTGGTGAAAAAGGGGTCTGTGTCAGAGCTTAATGTATTTAAAACTTTTTTAGCATAAATAAAGGAAAGCCCTTGATTTGTTTGTATGGTAGCTTTGAAAATCCCGTTTTCTTTTTCGGCTTTTATTACTCGGCACTTCAGTAAAATTTTCACCTTCGTTTCGGTAATAAATTTACAAATGCCGCACTCAAGAGCGTTGGTGTTCAGCATATCGCCGTTAATTACGGATAGGGAATTAAATATACCTAAAAGCTTTTTTGCGTATTCGGTTTTTGGCGTGTATTCCTTATAGCTAAAGGTTTTAAGGGGTAAATAAAAATGGGTGTCGCAGATTTGGTTTTCCTCGCAAATAATGGAATTTTCGTTTTTCAACGCGTAGCCTAAGGAGGAATAACCGCTTCCGATTATTAAAGTGTCGTAAATATGCATTTTATCACCTTTGTAAAAAACAAATATTTTATATTGAAATTATATCAATTTTATGCTTTAATTGTATTGTAAAATATAAATTTGAATATGTAAAATTCAAAGAAAGGACAAAAATGCTTATTACAGATATTTCCCCCGTTTTTTATGGGGTCAGCTATTTTAAATATAATCAAAATAATAGCTATGCAGGAATTCTTTCGGAAAAAAGCCAATACGTTTATCGCTTTATCGTTGTGGAAAAGGGCGGCTTTGATATTTATTTTGATAATGTGCGTTATACCTGTTCGGCAGGGGATTTGTTATATTTAACACCGGGTCAGCGGTACCGCCTTGTTATCAATAACTATGAGCTTTCTCTTTACAGCGTTTATTTTGATTTTGTTCCGTTTGATAAAAAACGGAACACCAACGGCTGTGTATTTACCAATGAGTATGATAATAGTCTTTGCTCAAAAACACAAAGCTTTAGCGACGCGGTTGTTTTTAATAAAAGCGGCATTATAAGCGGAGTGTTTGAAGGGAATGAAATAAAAAGGGCTCTGCTTTTCGAAAAAAACGATTATAACCGCGACCTTTCAGGAAAAGCGATGATTTATAATTTGCTGTCACAGTTTTCTGCAGGCTGTCAAAGAAGCGAAGTAAGAAATATAAGGGTAGAGGAAATAATTTCTTATATTAATCTTAATCCCGATAAGGATTTATCCGCGGATATACTGTCAAAAAAATTTTCCTATCATAAAAATCATATAAATTATCTTTTGAAAAAAGGGACGGGGCTCAGTCTTTCGGATTACGTACGACAGGTTAAAATTCGGTATGCCAAAACACTTATTGTTGAAGGGGAGCTTCCGCTGTCGCAGGTTGCCGCCGCTTTGGGTTATTACGATTACAGCCATTTTTATAAGGCGTTTATAAAGGAAACGGGGCTTACCCCCGTTCAATACGGAAAAAGTGAAAACGGTTTTTAGGCTTGATTAGAAAAGTGGTTTGTGCTATAATAATTATTATTGTTTAGGGTGATATGAATGGGGTGCTTAGCGGAATTTTTCTTCGAGCTTGTCGGGGAGCTTGTCGGCGAGGCTTTTATAAGTCTTAGCGAGGTTTTTATTCCCGAAAAGAAGCTTTCAAAGAAAAAACGAAAGGTTATCCGCGCTTGCTCGTGTGCTTTTTCCGCGGTACTGTTTCTGGCCGATATAATAGGCGTTGTTGTGCTCGTTGAAAGCAAATGCAAAATATTTTGGGGCTGGTTACCGCTAATTATAAGCTTTGTTTATATTGCCGCCGCAGTTTATATTACAATAAAAAGAAGGTAGCTTATTAATGATTATTGATTTAGACGGAAGTAAAAGATATAAGGTTGGACTTCATATACATACAACCCGTTCCGACGGTGTTGTCACACCCGAGGAATCGGCCCGTATTTATAAGGAAGCAGGCTTCGATGCCATTGCTATTACCGACCATTGGGTATTCGGTGAGGAAGGGGAAATAGAAGGCCTTAAGATTTTTTCGGGCTGTGAATATAATATGGGCGCAAGCGACACAAGCGTTGACGTTATGCATATTGTCGGTGTTGGTATGGAAAGCGACCCTGAGCTTACTAATAAAGCTTCAAGACAAAGCGTTATAGATGCAATCAACCAAAAGGGCGGCATTGCTATTTTGGCTCATCCCGCTTGGTCTCTTAACTCTCCCGAGGAGGCAATGGCTCTTAACGGCTTTGCGGCTGTAGAAATATATAACACCGTTTCTACCGTTAACCAAAGCAGTCGACCCTATTCGGGCTATTTTGTTGATTTGCTTGCCAATAAGAACGTTATCATACCGCTTGTTGCAACCGACGACGTACACTATTATAACGGCGAGGATGATACAAAATCCTTTATTTACGTAAAGGCTGAAAGCAACAGCCAAAAGGATATTTTAGAGGCAATAAGAAATGGCGACTTTTATGCAAGCCAAGGCCCTCAGCTCGCTGTTAAAAAAGAAGGCAACAAGATTATTGCCGACTGCAGTGAATGTGTAATGATAGACTTTTTATCAAATGCTGCTTGGTGTCCCGATAAAATTTACCGCGGCGAAAATCTCACCCACGCTGAATATACCATTAAAGCTTTTGATAAATGGGTGCGCGTAGAGGTACACGACAAAGACGGTAATTATGCTTGGAGTAATATAATAAGGGTATAAAACAAAAAGCTGTGCAGAAGTTTTCTGCACAGCTTTTTTACTGAGAATGGTGCGATAACGCGCTTCGGCTTTTGTATTTGGATGGTAATTGGCCCATAAGGTTTTTAAAGGTTTTTGTGAAGAAAGACATATTGTTAAAGCCGCATTTGTGCGCCGCTTCGCTTACGGTTAGTCCTTCTTTTATGTAATCTACGGCTTTTCTGCAGCGATAGCTGTTAATATATTCTGTAACCGTCATTTGCGTCAATTTTTTAAACTCTTTAGAAAGAGTAAATTTGTTAATAAAAACCTGCTTGGCAATTTTTTCTAACGTGAGTTTTTCGTTGAAATTTTGCCTTATTATATTTATTGCGTCTTTTATTTTTTCGAAATAAGGACTTTTTGCATCTTTGCTGTTAAAGGTTTTTGTATGATTTTGGCGCAACTCTATAAGGATTTCAAGAAGCAGCGAAAGAAGCTTGGCGCAACGGCAAGGGTTTTGGGTATCGTTATATACTTCTTTGAATTCAAGGAATAAATCAAAGATTTTTTTACTTTTAAAATGCGCTTCAAAGAAAATCAGGGTAGGGTCAATATCACATTGTTTGCAAAAGTCAGTATCAATTATAATACAGGCATATTCTACGTTGCTTTTAGTATTCATATGGTGAATTACGTTAGAATTGGCAACGATTATATCTCCTACAGTTATGTTGTATTCAGTACCGTCTAATAGTACAATACCTTCTCCGTAAAGACAAAACTGAATTTCAAGGTTTTCATGCCAATTGGCTGAGGTAGTAAAGTTTAACGGATTCTTTTTTATGCTTTGGTTAAAACTAAAAGGAAGGCTTCCTTTAATATGTGGATAGACCTCGTAACGAGTGCCTAACATTTTTATCACTCCCAAGATAGTGTTATTTTTTGCCAACATTTGACATTGTATAGACCAAAAAATTGATATATAGTATTATTATACGATGTTTTTGGCAAAAAGCAATACGAATAAGGAGATTTTTATGTTTGGAAAATGTTTTAAAAAAATAGTTTCGGCTTTAATAGTTTTTGCGTTGGTTTTTGCGATTATACCGCTTAACGCGTTCAGTGTTTCAACAGCCGATTCTTTAAACGGTAAAAGTATAATATTTTTCGGTGACAGTATTGGAGCGGGCTGGAGAGATAATGCTTCGGTAAGCGATTATTCAAATTCAGGCGGTTGGCATAAACGAATTGTTGATAATTACGGAGCAACTGCTACGCTTGCCGCTAATGCGGGCGCACCTCTTTCCACTATACGTGAATCGGAAGGCAGACCTTCTGTTATCCAACAACTTCATGATAACAGAAACGGAAAATACGATTATGTTGTTCTTCAGGGCGGCTTTAACGATGCAATGGGCACTAACAGTAATCCAACTAAAGAAACGGCGGCTAAAATAGGAAATCTGACCGAAAGTTTTAACCTTAACGATTACGATGAAAGCACCTTTGCAGGCGCTTTGGAAACCTTATTTTATTATACTAATGAATATTTTCCCGAAGCAAAGGTCGGATTTATAATAACCTACGCTACTCCTCTTTCAACCTATGGCGGATATACTGCCGAAGAAGATTCTATGAGAGAGTATTGGAATATGGCAAAGGCTGTATGTGATAAATGGGAAGTTTCTTATCTTGATCTTTTTGACGGAAAAACAAAAGACGGAAAATCCTATAGTTATGATATTTTAAAGGTTGATACAACCGAAAATTTCCCCGGAGGAAACGACTGTATTCATCTTAATGCGGCGGGTTATGACGTAATCACACCTTATATTGCAGAGTGGCTTCCTACTACAAATACCATTGATAAAATTGAACGCATCGAGTTTAAGGATATATTCCTTGACTTTGAAGAAGATTATGCGTATTCAAACGGCGAAGTGTATTATTCTGATACAAAAGCTGAAAATCTGACAAGCGCAAACAGCAGAGGAAGCCATGCCGAAATAATTACGGAAACAGACGGCAATACGGCGGTGCGCCTTACATACGATAACGGAAATAATAATGAAAATTATGCCGCCAATCCTGCAATAAATATTTATGACCCGCAAAGCAGCTTAAAGTTTATTGGTGAAGCCGGTAAAAAGTACGTAATTGAATTTTCGTACAAGGTTGAAAACAGTTGCGGTAAATCGCTAAGCTTATTTGTTGCCGCTTGTAACCGTTCCTTCGGTATCCCTTATGCTAATCAGACGGCTTTCCAAAGCACCAATTTGCAGCTTGACCATTCTACCGCTATGAATACTTCAAATATTCAGGTGGTAGCCGCCGCAACCGATATTTCCGAAAAAACGTCTTTTACTGCGGCAAAAGCAATATTTACGGCTAACGGTATAGATTACCCTATAATTGCACTTGTTACGAATTCGAGAACGACCGACAGCGGTGCCGATGAATATGCAAGTGTTTTGATAGATGACGTTTTTGTTTATGAATACGTTGCCCCCGAACGGGTAACTTCCTATACTCTTGATTTTGAAGAAAAGTACGTTGAGTCAGGCGGAAGCGAATATTACGGTGAAGGAAGCTCTTTAAACTGGACAAATGATACGGGAAGGTCAAGCAAGGTTGAACTTATAAAAGAAGCAGACGGTAATAATGCATTAAGAATGACCTATAAATTGGGACGAGACGTTAATTATAAGGATAATCCTGCTTTAAGTATATACGACCCCGACAGCCTGTCGAGATTTGCAGGGGTTGACGGTAAGTCGTATCTTATAAGCTTTGACGTCAAAATAGAAAATACCGATTCTACCCACCTTAAGCTATACCTTGTGAACTGCGGAAGATATACACAGGGCTTGGGACTGAACGGTACCGACTGTAACCTTAACAACAGTTCAATGAAAGCTACCGATTTCGTTTATAAACAAATGGGGGATACCTTTTATGACGTAACCTCAGGGTACACTCGTGTTTCAGCAAGATTTACGGGAAACGGAAGCGATACACCCCTTATAATCCTTTCAGCGAACGATAGCATTACCGTATCGGGACACAGCAACAAAGACTTTGCTTCGGTTTTAATTGATAATATAAGCGTGGAAGAAGACGTTCAGCAATCGGTTACCTTTTATAACTACGACGGTGCCGACAAAGAAATAAACGTTTTCAAATCAACCGTATTTGAAGAGCTTTCGAAGCCATACAGAAAGGGCTATTATTTTGGAGGCTTTTACACCGATAAAGCTTTTACAAGGGAAGCAAAAGAAAATGAGCTCGTAAGCAATTATGATGCCGTTTACGTTAAATGGCTGGGTGACGGAACTTCAATTACGGCTACCGATATTACAGAATATTTTACTCCATATGACCTTAAATCGGCTCCGTCGACTATTCCCACTATAAATAAAACAACCTTTTCTTTAGATTATTCTGTTAGTCAGCCTGCTGCTGAAACTCATCGTGAAAATGCTATAGCAAGTTATAAGGGCGCTTGTGTTTTAAGCAGTGAAAAGGTTGTAACGGGCAGTACCGAAAAGATAAGCATTGACAATATGCGCCTAAACGTAAACTGTGAAAATGATGAGGTTATGTTTTACGTAGAGGTTCCAGACTTCCAAAAAGCGGGAGCGAGCTGGGGAATGGCATTCTGCGATAATGGTATGGTGCTTTATCAGGATAATAAATGGTGTTGGTCTAAGCTTGCGGCGGAAAATAACGTTTTTTATTATCTGGAGAATTCAAAGTGGAAAAAGGGCACTATAGAAAAAGACAGCGGCATTTTCAGTATTCCTTCGGGCTATAAGGGTATTATTAAATTCGACTGCTCCGAGCTCACTTATTTGCAAGAGGTTGATTTTGATAAACAGTACGTGTTTAACTGCGCCAATTTGAAATTTAATGCGGTTGGCGGTGAATGCGGAAACGCTGCGGTAGGTAACGTGTTCTACAGTGTTACCGAAAATTCCGACTCCCTTATTATGAAATATCTTAATAAGTATTACAGCATTGATTTAGTAAGTAAAGAAATGGTGGTTTTGCCTTATGATGCGTATAGCGAAAACTACGATATTTCAATTCGTTATAACGGCACGTCGGGTAAGGTGAATTTAAAGCCTCAAATTGCCGAAACCTCAGCACATTGGGCAAAGAACCCCGTTGGATTTGCTTCCTTGAACGGTGAAACTGTTTCCGATATGGGCTATATGAACACCTATAACCTTAAAGATTTAAACGTGGCGCTTCAACCACTTGTGGATTCCTTTATGTTCTACGTTGAAATTCCGTCGTTTTCTAAAGAAACCTGCTCGCTTAAATTACTTAACGTAGTGTTAAAACAGGGCATTAATACCGAAACAGCGCTGTTTTCCAACAGCAACTATAAATTTATGGATGTAAATTACGGTGTTTGGCAAAACGCGCGTGCAGGTGCCGACGGCGAACTGTTTGATTTGAAATCCGGCTTTAAGGGATACGTAAAGTTTGATATTAAATACTTCAAGAATGTTGACGGTATCAAATTAATTGATTTTTCAAAAATATACAGTATAAGCTCATTAAGCATAGGTGTGAATAATTTTAACGGCGAAAAAGAAGATTTTGTTATCGGCGCTTTTTACAGCATTTTAAAGGACGGCGACGTAAACGTTTTGAAAAATGCGGCAACCTTAGAAAGCACTTCGGTAACTGTTTTGCCGGGAGATTTGGATTTGGACACCAATCTTACCACTACCGACCTTGCAAATCTTAAGCTTGCGTTGGCGGGGGTGAAAACAATTAATAAGCAGGAAAAACTGAGAGCTGATGCAGTCAGCGATTATAAAGAATATAACACAACCGGCCTTGCTAATTTAAAGCTGATACTTGCAGGTGTAAAAGAGGTTGAGCTGCCTATGATAGAAGAAAAAGAGTTTAAGGAAATTTTCTCTCCCGACGTAATCACCGATAAGGAGCCTATTGTATACGGAAACGTTGCGGTAACCGATTATCAAAAAATAATTGAAGCAGATACTTCGCTTAACAGTAACCAAAATGCAGTTGATTTTGCTGCCGATATAAGCAAAAACAAGGTGTCCGACTTTGAAAAGACGGGTATTGATAAAATGTGCCACGTTTCCACATTTATATACAGCGGCGGCAAAATCTATATGTCTTATTACGCAAACACTATGTCCGGGGCAGAAAATCCCGCCTATCAGGTGGCTCGTATGGCTTACTGTGACGAGAACACCCCCGATAACAAGGTTATTTTGGATATACAGTCGGTAGGTGACGATTTGTACGGTAAGCGTGTTGTAGGTGTATACGATACCATAATTATGCAAAAGCCTGATGAGCCGCAAAATATTTACATTTTGTGGACCGCGAATATCGAAGGGAAGTATTACCGCTTATACAGAATATTCAATACCGAAACCGAAACCTTGGGCGAAATAGGTGTAAACCGCTTTAAGGTTAATGATACGGTTAACGATTTTTCTACAACCGGTATTAAAAACGCTCTAACGGTTAACGGTATAGGCTATAAAGCTATGTTCAGCGATATAGGTATTATGCAAAAGCTGTCAAGTCGAGTTGAAAACGGAGAAACTTATTATTACTCCGGAACTTATTCCGGTTATTTTACCGCAATTATAAAGAGTAAAGACCTTATTACGTGGGAATACGTATCGCAGCCTAACGACGGCTTTGAAAACGATACTAAGTGGGAAAATGCCGTATACGTTTTAAACGATAAGGTTTACTACTTTGTACGTCAGAACGATCCTGTGTATAAGGACGGAGTTTTAACCGAAGGCAGTCCCTACGGAATACTTACTTATTACGATTTAATAACAAAAGAATGGGCAAAGCCCGTGCTTGTGGGCGACTGTCAGTCACGAAGCGACTTTATATTCTATAATGGCGAGCTGTATGTGTTCTACGCTCCTACCGACAGAAACCATATAGGTATTCTTAAAATAGGTACCGAAAACCTTGCCGAAACCGAAGTGGTATTACAGGCTGATATGAAGGGAAGCTGCTTCTATCCCTTTGTGCAGTATACGTCAAGCGGTGAGCTCGCTATGTCGTATACCGTAAACAGAAGCCATATACGGCTTGCAACCTTTAAGTTAAGCGACTATTTATAATAATAAAAATCCTTCAACACGCAGATGTTGGAGGATTTTTAAATTGATTTTATTGCGTTTATCTGTTATAATGCTTATTGTCAAAAAAACTCTAAAAAGGAGAATTATTATGAGTAGGTTAAAAGACATCCATCAACCCGTAAAGGCTTCAAGCGAGGTGCTTAATAAAAAGTATTCAAGCTCGGTATCAAATATTTTATTGGTGCTTGCCTTTACACTTCTTAATATTATTTTGCTGTTTACAAACAGCTATACTTATTTTCTGTTTTCTGCTTACGTGCCTTATGCTATAACCGATTTGGCAATGTACGTTTGCGGTAAGTATCCTGCCGAGGTTTACGGCGGGGAAAATATGCTTTTCTACGGTGACGGTATTTTCGTAGGTGCAGTTATAATTGCTGCGGTTATTTTGGCGCTTTATTTGTTTAGCTGGATTTTTGCGCGCAAGGGAAAGGTTGGCTGGCTCGTTTTTGCGCTTGTTTTCTTTTCGCTGGATTTCCTTGCGTATTTATCTCTTAACGGTTTTTCTGCAGAAGGTATTGTTGATATTATTTTCCACGTTTGGGTAATAGTAAGCCTTGCTATGGGTATAAAGGCGCATGCCGACCTTAAAAAATTACCTGTTACAGAGCAGAACGAAGAAGCACAAACCGATTTGAACGGAGCTTCGGTAACCCTTAACGGCGAGGCAGTAAGCCTTAACGATGATAACGACCAAAACTAATATATAAAAGGTTGATGTTATGAAAACTTTAAATTTTCCTTTTGGAAAGGAAAAACTTCAATATACCTTCGATGATTGCCTTGCAGGGGTTTTGGAATCATCCATTAACGATTATAAGCCCGAAGCAGGGGAGATTGAGTTGGTTAAAAACGCAATGGCTAAACCCGAGGGGAGTGAGCCCTTAAGCGTTTTGGCAAAGGATAAAAGGAATATTGTAATAATCGCCAGCGACCATACCCGTCCCGTGCCCAGTAAGGTGATTATTCCGCCGATGCTTAATGAAATAAGAAGCGTGAACAGGGATGCTAAAATTACCATTCTTATAGCTACGGGCTGTCACAGAGGCACCACTAAGGCTGAGCTTATTGCAAAATTCGGTGAGGAAATAGTTAACAGCGAAAGCATTTATATTCACGATTGTCTTGATAATGATATGCTCGTTAATATAGGTACTCTCCCTTCGGGAGGCGCTTGTGAAATAAATAAAATAGCAAATGATGCCGATTTGCTTATAGCCGAGGGCTTTATTGAGCCTCACTTTTTTGCAGGCTTTTCGGGTGGCAGAAAGAGCGTTCTCCCCGGTATTGCGGGCAGAACCACCGTGCTTAGTAATCACTGCAGCGAGTTTATTGCAAGTCCTTATTCAAGAACGGGTAACCTTGTAAATAATCCCATACATAACGATATGCTTTGGGCGGCTAAAAGGGCTAAGCTTTGCTATGTTGTCAACGTGGTGCTTAACGAAAAAAAGCAGGTTATTTATGCCGTTGCAGGTGACGTGGAGGCCGCGCATAAAAAGGGAACCGATTTTCTGTCAAGCCTTTGCGGTGTTAAGGCTGTTCCGGCTGACGTGGTTATTTCCACAAACGGCGGTTACCCCTTAGACCAAAATGTTTATCAGGCCGTAAAGGGGATGACGGCGGCTGAAGCAACCGTTAAGGAGGGCGGCGTTATAATTATGCTTGCCGCTTCCGACGACGGTACGGGCGGCGACCATTTTTATCATCAGCTTGCCGATGAAGCCGACATTAATAAAACTATGGAGCTGTTTTTAAGCCGTAAAAGAAACGAAACAGTGCCCGACCAATGGCAGGCACAAATTCTTATCAGAATATTATTGAAGGCAAGGGTGATTTACGTATCCGATATGCCCGATGAAATAATAGAAAAAATGCATATGCTTCCTGCTCATTCCCTTGAGGAAGCATTAACAAAGGCTAAAGCACTTTTGAATAACGATAAACCGAGCGTTGTTGCTATTCCCGACGGCGTATCGGTAATGGTGAGGTAAGCTATGAAACGGTTTATAGTATTATTTATGGCTTTAATGGTAATGCTTTCTCTTTGCTCCTGTTCATTATTGCCGAAATTTTTGCCCGATATTTTACCTGACAGACCCGGTGCCGAAAATAGTGACGTGATAGGCAAACCCGAATCTTCAGAAAACGAGAGCGGTAAAGAGGAGGAATTTGACCCTTCTGCGGTTGATTTGGAGCTAAAGGCTGACTTTGATGAGGCGAGCGGTAATGAGACGGCAAGCGTTATTGCCAAGGACAAGGACGGCAAGGTGCTGTGGACCCATAATTGCGGAAGCTATCCTGCAATGCAGCTTGAAAACTTTACCGAAATCGGAAAAAAAGGCGATAAATATTTTTACAGCGAGGGCGGAAAAATAGTAGCCTTAAGCTGTGTTACGGGAGAACTTCTTTGGAAAAACAGCGACTTTGACGGCTTTGCCGTAAAGCACGTATTCGGAGAAGACGCAATTTATCTTTGCGGTTATTTCGGTCCTGACTTTTTTGCCGTTTCTTACGGCGGAGCAACCCTTAAACGAATAGCAACCCTTGACAATAATTATTGGGGTGCGCGCGATATAGCGCTGGAGGGCAGAAAAATTGCCGTTACCTTTGACTCAAGCGAAGACGGAAACGGCGGAACACTTTACCTAAACGCCGAAACTTACGGAATTATTCGCGATTAATAATATAATGATTATAGAACGTGGAAACGCTTTGCGCTTCCACAAAAGCTGATAGCAGAGTAGCCTTCCTTACGGGGAGTCTGGACTATCAGCTTTTTTATTACCAAATTGTAATTGCACTTTTAATAAATGGTTGATATAATACTTTTAAAGAGTCGGTGTTATGAAGCATTTTTTGGTTGTTGTTGATATACAAAACGATTTTGTTGACGGTGCGCCGGGCACCGAGGAAGCCGTAGGCATTATTCCTGCCGCAGCCGAAAAAGCCATAATGCCGCGCTTACTACAATGAAAATGTGCCAGATTGAGGTTTTATAAATGCACAACGAGCTTACTAAAAAGGATATTGAAAAAATGCAGGAGGAAATGGAATACCGTATCGGTGTTCTGCGCCCCAAAATTTTGGAAGAGGTTAAATTTGCCCGCAGCCACGGAGATTTAAGCGAAAACTTTGAATATAAGGCGGCAAAGCAGGAGCGCGGCAAGAATGAAAGCCGTATTCGTTTTCTTCGCAATATGATAAAAACTGCCGTTATAATAAGCGACGAATCTGAAGCCGATGCCGTTGGCCTTTACGATAAGGTTACCTATTATATTGAAGAGGATGACGAGGAGGAAACGGTACAAATCGTTACTACAATGCGCCACGATGCCCTCAGCAATATTGTTAGTAAGGAATCTCCGTTAGGTAAAGCTCTTTTTGGCAAAAAGCTTGGCGATAGAGTTACCGTGACTGCCGACAACGGCTTTAGCTACGACGTGGTTATAAGGAAAATTGAAAAGGGAAAGGACGACGGAACGCTCGGAATAAGAGCTTACTGATATGAAAAGTGTTTTTAGGTTGATTGGCAGAATTATTGCCGCTTTACTGATTACCGTTATAGTTGTAGGCTGTTTTGCTGTAGCCTATCTTGGTATAACAGGCTATAACGAATATAAGGCAGTTTTGGAGGAATGTCCTCTTGAAACTAAAATTGCCGAGCTTCGCGGAAGAGATAATTTTATTACGAAGGACCAGCTTCCCGAAATTTACGTTAATGCGGTTTTAGCCGCCGAGGACCATAATTATTACGGACACGGTCCTATAAGTATTGTCTCTACGGCACGGGCAATACTCAAAAACATAAAGGCAAGGGAATATACCGAGGGCGGAAGCACCATAACACAGCAGGTGGCAAAAAACCTTTATTTTACGCAGGAAAAAAAGCTTGTGCGCAAGGTTGCCGAAATGTTTATGGCTATTGAGCTTGAGCGTAATTATTCAAAGGATGAAATTTTTGAGTTTTACGTAAATAATATTTACTACGGAAGCGGTTATTACTGTATTTACGATGCCGCTATGGGCTATTATGACGTTCATCCCAAGGATTTGTCCGATTTTGACGCAACCGAGCTTGCAGGCGTGCCCAATGCACCGTCGGTTTATTCGCCTGACAATAACACTCCTCTTACTGCACAGCGCCAACAACAGGTTATTGACAAAATGGTTAAATATGGTTATATTGAAAAGGATAAGGCAGAGGAAATATTAGCCGGTAAAGGAGAATGATTATGAAGGATTTGCAGAAGAATATTATCCCCTCCACCAATCAAAATACATACGATTATTATGAATTTGACAAGGGTGACGGTATAAGGGTGCTTTATGTGGGTAACTCCATAACCAAGCATGCGCCCAAGCCCGAGGTGGGATGGACAAACGATTGCGGTATGGCCGCAAGCAGTATTGAAAAGGATTACGTTCATCTCGTTCAGGCAAGGGTGAAGGAAATTTGCCCCAATGCCGCATTCAGTATTCTTCAGGTTGCAAATTATGAGCGTGAGTTTTACGTAAGAGAGCCCGAAAACTATTACGTCGGTGCTAAAAATTTTAAACCCGACGTAATTATAATGTTCTTCGGAGCAAACGTAAATAAGGAATACGACGTTACCGAAAATCCGCCTAAAACCTTTGGAAAGGCCTACGAAGACCTACGCAACTTCCTTGTTGACGGCAGAGACGTAAAGGTTGTTCATTCTCAGGGCTTTTATATCCGTCCCGTGCTTGATGCCGAAAAGCAAAAGGTTGCCGAAAAGTATAACGAAGTCTTGGTTAATCTTGAGGATATGCGAGTGTTAGAGGAAACTCACGGTAAATTCAATCACCCCGGTGATTACGGTATGCAGATAATCGCCGACCGTTTTTGGGCTGAAATTGAAGATTATGTAAAAGGCTTTAAAAAATAAGGAAAAGCAGTCAATTTGAAGTGAATGCTCCGTTTGGGGCTCATATCAAATCGACTGCTTTTTTATTTCCCAATAATATTTTCTGTTACATAAAGGAAAATCATCCATAACTCCGTGCTCGGGGTCGTAAAAGGTACCTTCAAAATACAACGACCAATGCCAACAGCGTGGTGTTTCGAGGCTTAAAACAGCAATGCTCGGCAAATCGCTTTTTGTGAATGCTTCTTTTCTTTCATTTTCGTAAGCTATGCCGTTTAAGGTCAAAACCTTTTTCATTTGCTTTAAGGTTGTTTCCTTTTCGGTGCCGCATTGACTGATTATTTCGTCAACGCTTTTATCGCTCAGCATTGCAAGCACGGCCTGACCGCATTGAAGCTCGGTGGGCTCCTTTATGTAAACCGGTTTTAGGGTTAAGCTCATAATTCACCTTTGATTTTGTTTATTATTCCGTATTTTTTAAGTAATGTTAAAATAATGGGTGCGGCAACCGCTCCGAATAGTGCCTGCATACCGTTTCCTATAATATTGCCGGCGGCAGGTATAATGCCGTACAGCGGTATTTCAAAAACAAAGTATCCGCCTACCATTATTATTTCGCACAAAACCGAAGCAATAATAAAGTGTAATAATTTTCTTTGCTTTCTGCCCGATATTAAAAAGGCAACCAACGCCATAACGCCTTTTATAAAAAACGTTGCAGGCGCATAGATTGTAAAGCCCAAAATAACGTCGGCAATACTGCTTCCGAGGGAAGCGGCCAAAACACCGTAGGGGCCGAGCAGTGCGCCCGAAATAATGACAAAGCAATCGCCTAAATTAGCGTAGCCGTTGCCCGGCAGGGGAATGCTTATACATGTGGCAACAACGGTAAGGGCCGCGAATAAAGCCGCAAATACCATTGTTTTCAGCGAATTCTTTTTCATAAATACTTCACTTCTTTTTTATAAGGGATAAAACTGTGGAAATAAAGCTCTGTTTATTTGGGTCTTCAGCGCTGAGCACCGAAATTTCGCCTTCTTTTATTGTAACAAAGGAAATCGGAAGCTTGGTTACTCCCGCACCTGCGCCGCCTGCTACAGAAGCCTTGTTTTTTGAATTCATTCCGTCAAAAGCGCCGCCTCCGAAGCCGAAGGAAAGCTTATATACAGGAATAATGGTTGCGCCGTCAACGGTTATGGGTTCGCCGAAAACCGAGTTTTCCTTTAAGGCACCCTCCGCCTTATCAGCGGTAGCAGTTATAATATTTGAAATACTATTGTTCATTGTTTTTTACCTCTTTTAAAAGCTTTACTACTTCGGGAATAAGGGTAAATACCGCAATAATCAGATAAAGTATGCGGATTTTTATTTCGGTGAAAAAATAAATGGAGCTGTCTTTACTTTCATAGTCGCAGACAATTTTCATATTGTCCTCTTTAAAATTCATAACCGTTTCAAGATAACCGACAACGGGATAAAGAAGGGCACAAACTCCGCCGTAGGTAAGGGCGGTTTGGGCGGCATCGGGAGAGGCAACCGTTACGTTTAACTGAAATTTATTAATAACGGTTTTTCTTATAATATAACCAATACGTCCGGGAATACCCGCTTCCTTTGAAAAAAGAAACTGAATAACCCGTTTTAGTCCCAGCTTTTTAATTAAATCGGGCTGTGTCTTTTCCTTTTTTTCTTTCTTTTTAAGTTTTTTGCCAAACAGTAAAAATTCAGCTTTGTTTTCTTTTCCAAAACAAAGGGTAACGGATACCCTTACCGAAAAAAGCAAAACGCCGATTACTATTAAAGCAAGCACGCCTAAAACAATAAAAAATATTTTCATAAAATAAGTCCTTTATATTTATCTTTACTCATTTTATTACATATATTTATAGAATGCAAGAAAAAGTTAAGTGCTTAAAAAACCCTTACCTTAAAGCTGTTTTTACATTTGGGACAACAGCAGGTGTGCTTGCCCTTTTTTCGCGGCAGGCGAAGGGTTGCCTTGCAGGCGGGACATTTTTTGTAAACGTGGGTTTTGCGTTCCTTAAAACGGCGGGAGCGCTCTTTGAAAAACTGTGTAAAGCGATACTTTATATTTAAAAATTTTTGGTTTTCTTTTCTTCTTTTGTCTATATTCCTTGAGAGCATTCTAAAGAAAATGATGAAAATAAGAACAAGGCTTAAAAGATAAACCGTATAACTGCCGAGTAAAAGATTAAAAACCACCAATATTAAATAAAAAACAGTAAGAAAATTATTAAGAGCATCGTTGCCGTATCTACCGTACATAAAGCGGTAAAACGCTTGCTTTAATCTGTAAAACATAAAGCCGCCTCCAAAACTTAAAAGTCAGTAACTATATTTTATTAAATATATATAATAAATGTTTTAAAAAATTATGAATTTTTTATTATTTATTAATATTAATTTTATTGACAAACAACCTGCGGTATGGTATCATAATAAAAATAAATTTAAGTCGGCTTTTGCCGGCAGGCTAAACAGACACCTTGCCGGTCGGCGGGGCTGTTTTTTTGTGTAAATATGAAAAGGAGGAAAACTGATGGAAATGCTACTGAAAAACGCTATGGTTTATACAGGTCATCAGTTCTCAACCCAAGATATAATTGTTTCCGACGGCGTTATAAAAGCTGTTGGAAAGTCTTTATTTTCAAATGCGGCAGAAATTATTGATTGTCAAGGGCTTACTATTTTCCCCGGTTTCGTTGATGTTCACGTTCATCTTCGAGAGCCGGGCTTTTTTTATAAGGAAACTATAGAAAGCGGCACTAAGGCCTGCGCCCGAGGCGGCTATACCGCAGTTTGCAGTATGCCTAATTTAAAGCCTTGTCCCGATAGTTTAGAAAACCTTAAGGAACAACTTAATATTATTGAAAGCGATGCGGTTATAAAGGTTTACCCCTTCGGTACCATTACTAAGGGGCAGGCAGGGGAAACCCTTTCCGATATGGAGGCTATGAGCAGCTTTGTTTGCGGCTTTTCCGATGACGGTAAGGGCGTGCAAAACGAAGCAATGATGGAGCAGGCTATGGAAAAAGCCAAAAAGCTCGGTAAAATAATTTCGGCTCATTGCGAGGATAACAGCCTGCTGTTGGGCGGCTACGTTCACGACGGTGAGTATGCCAAGCTTCACGGACATAAGGGAATATGCAGTGAAAGCGAATGGGGCCCCATTAAAAGGGATATTGAGCTTGTTAAAAAAACGGGCTGTAGGTACCACGTTTGCCATATTTCAACAAAGGAAAGTGTTGATTTAATACGAAGCGCTAAGGCGCAGGGTGTCGATATTACCTGCGAAACGGGACCGCATTATCTTACTATGAACGATATGATGCTTCAAGAGGACGGACGCTTTAAAATGAATCCGCCCATAAGAAGCGAGCAGGACCGCCTTGCCCTAATTGAAGGCATTAAGGACGGCACTATTGATATGATAGCTACCGACCACGCTCCTCATTCGTCCGAAGAAAAATCCAAGGGCTTAAAGGACAGCCTTATGGGTGTTGTTGGAATTGAAACGGCTTTTGCCGTTTGCTATACAAGGCTTGTTAAAACGGGAATAATAACCCTTGAGCATTTAATTGAGCTTTTAAACGATAATCCGCGCAGTCGCTTTAATATAGGAAGTGAAATTAAGGTGGGGCAAAGTGCAGACCTAACGGTTTTCGACCTTAATGAAAGGTACGTAATTAATCCCGACGACTTCCTTTCAAAGGGAAAGGCAACTCCTTTTGCGGGGGATACGGTTTACGGCAAATGTAAGCTTACGCTTTGCGACGGAAAAATAGCATATAAAGATTTTTAATATATACGGAGGAAGAAGAAATGGCAAAAAGAACAGACATTAAAAAGGTATTAATTATAGGCTCGGGTCCTATCGTAATAGGACAGGCCGCCGAGTTCGACTATGCAGGCACTCAGGCCTGCCTTGCGCTTAAGGAGGAAGGCTACGAGGTTATTTTATGTAACTCTAACCCTGCAACCATAATGACCGATACCACTATAGCCGATAAGGTTTATATGGAGCCGCTTACCCTTGAGTATATTGCTAAAATCCTACGTTACGAGCGCCCTGATGCAATTGTTCCCGGTATAGGCGGACAAACAGGTCTTAATATTGCTATGCAGCTTGAAAAGAAGGGCATTCTCAAGGAATGCGGAGTAGAGCTGCTTGGTACTTCAAGCGAAAGTATTGAACGCGCCGAGGACAGAGAGCTGTTTAAGGAGCTTTGTCAGTCTATTGGTGAGCCTACTATTCCTTCCGAAATTACCTATAGCCTTGACGAGGCTAAAATTGCCGCCGAAAAAATCGGCTACCCCGTAGTGCTTCGCCCTGCTTTTACCTTGGGTGGTACCGGTGGCGGCTTTGCCAATAATGAAGCTGAGCTTATTGAAATCGGTATGAATGCTTTTAAGCTTTCTCCCGTTCATCAGGTGCTTGTTGAAAAGAGTGTTAAGGGCTATAAGGAAATTGAGTTCGAGGTTATGCGTGACTCTAACGACCATGCCATAACCATTTGCGGTATGGAAAATATTGATCCTGTCGGTGTTCATACCGGCGACTCCCTTGTTGTTGCTCCTATTATGACTCTTAGCAAAGAGGATGAAAAAATGCTTAATGATTCCGCCATTAAGCTTATTAAGGAATTAAAGATTGAAGGCGGCTGTAACGTACAGTTTGCCCTTAACCCCAACAGCAGTGAATACTTCCTTATCGAGGTTAATCCCCGTGTTTCCCGTTCTTCTGCGCTTGCTTCCAAGGCTTCGGGCTATCCTATTGCACGTGTAACTGCAAAAATTGCTTTGGGTATGGCGCTTGAGGAAATTGCTATTGCCAATACCAATGCCGCTTTTGAGCCTAAGCTTGATTATGTAATTGCCAAATTGCCCCGTTTCCCCTTTGATAAGTTTACCAGTGCTTCAAATCTTTTGGGTACGCAAATGAAGGCAACGGGTGAGGTTATGGGTATAGGCTCTAACCTTGAGGAGTGCTTACTTAAGGGTATTCGTTCCCTTGAGGTTGGTGTTAACCACCTTTATCACCATAAGTTTGACGATATGACCGACGACCAGCTCAGAGAATATATCGGCGAATTCAGAGATGATAACATTTTTGCTATTGCCGAGCTTCTTTATCGCGGTGCAACGGTAGAGGAAATCCATAATATAACTAAAATCACTGAGTTTTTCCTTGAGGCTATAAAGCACATTATTGATATGGAGGAAAACCTTAAGTCCAATCCCTTTAATCTTGAGGTTTTAACTTCCGCCAAGAAAATGGGCTTCTCCGATAAGTACGTTGCCAGAATGTGGAAGTGCGACGAGCTTGAAGTTTATGGCTTCAGAAAGGAAAACAAGCTTTTCCCCGTATTCCGTATGGTTGATACCTGTCACACCGGTGCTTACATTCCTTACTTCTACTCTTCTTATACGGGTGAAAACACTTCGGTACTCACCGATAAAAAGAAGATAGTTGTTTTAGGTGCAGGTCCTATCCGTATAGGTCAGGGTGTTGAATTCGACTATTCCACCGTTCACGCTGTAACCACCATTAAAAATTCGGGCTACGAGGCTATTATTATAAACAATAACCCCGAAACCGTTTCTACCGACTATACTACTGCCGATAAGCTTTATTTCGAGCCTCTTACTCCCGAGGACGTAATGAATATTATTGAGTTTGAAAAGCCCGAAGGTGTTGTTGCTTCTCTCGGCGGTCAAACCGCAATTAACCTTGCCGAGCCTCTTATGAAGCGCGGAGTTAAGATAATCGGTACCGACTGCGCCGCTATTGACCGCGCAGAAAACCGCGACAGCTTTGAAAAGCTTCTTACCGAGCTTAATATTCCTCAGCCTAAGGGTAAGGCAGTTACCAGCATTGAGGCGGGTCTTGAGGCCGCTGCAGATATTGGCTATCCCGTGCTTGTTCGCCCCAGCTTCGTTTTGGGCGGCAGAGCTATGCAGATTGTTGCTAACGAGGAGCAGCTTCGTCATTACCTTAAAACCGCCGTTGAAATTGATGAGGACAAGCCTGTTCTTGTTGATAAATACATTCAGGGTAAAGAGGTTGAGGTTGACGCTATTTGCGACGGCAAGGACGTTTTCGTTCCCGGTATTATGGAGCTTGTTGAAAGAACGGGTATCCATTCGGGTGACTCAATAAGCGTATATCCCACCTTCAGTATTTCCAACAAGGTTAAGGGAATTATTCTTCAGTATGCCAAAAAGCTTGGTGTAGGAATCGGAATTGTCGGCCTTTATAATATTCAGTTCATAGTTGACGAAAACGATGACGTTTATATTATCGAGGTTAATCCCCGTTCCTCCCGTACCGTACCCTTCCTCTCTAAATCTACCGGCTACAGCCTTGCAGATATTGCTACCGAGGTTATTTTAGGAAAGAGCCTTAAGGAACTTGGTATATTCGATCTTTATCCTCAGGAGAAAAACCGTTGGTACGTAAAGGTTCCCGTATTCTCCTTTAATAAGCTTCGCGGACTTGATGCTTACCTTTCTCCCGAAATGAAGTCTACAGGTGAAGCTATCGGATACGACGACAAGCTTAACCGTGCACTTTATAAGGCACTTCAGGCTTCGGGTATGAAGCTTCAAAACTACGGTACCGTATTTGCTACCATAGCCGATAAGGACAAGGAGGAGGCTTTGCCTCTTATCAGACGCTTCTACGAGCTCGGCTTTAACATTGAAGCTACTACGGGTACTGCGGAATTCCTTAAAAAGAACGGTATTCGTACCCATGCTCTTAAAAAGATTAACGAGGGCAGCGAGGAAATCCCCAACGCCCTTCGTCAGGGTCATATAGCCTACGTTATTAATACTAAGGATATTTCCTCTCAGGGCGAAAACAGTGACGGCGCCGAAATCAGAATGCTTGCCACCGAGAATAACGTAACCATATTTACCGCCCTTGATACCGTTAAGGTTTTACTTGACGTATTGGAAGAAACAACCCTTACAATTTCTACTATAGATGCTTGAGGTAAATGAGTTGAAACAGCAAATAATGAAAATCCTTTCTAATGAAAAAATAGCAAAGGATATTATGAAAATGGTTTTGGAAGGGGACACCTCGTCCCTTACAAAGCCGGGACAGTTTATTAATATTAAGCTTAGCGGAAAATACCTTCGCAGACCTATTTCGGTATGTGATTATAACGAAAATACCATAACCATTATTTATAAAATAGTTGGCGTGGGTACCGAGCAAATGGCAGAAATGACGGCAGGGGATACCCTTGACGTTTTAAACGGACTCGGCAACGGCTTCGATACCTCGCTTTCGGGTGAAAACCCCGTGCTTATAGGCGGCGGTGTAGGTGTTCCTCCTATGTACGGCGTTTGTAAGGAGCTTATTAAAAACGGTAAAAGAGTTAAGGTTATTTTAGGCTTTAATTCTAAGGATGACGTTTTTTATAAAGAGGAATTTGAAAGACTCGGCGCTGAAGTATTTATTACCACCGCCGACGGCAGTATGGGTACTAAGGGTTTTGTTACCGACGTTTTAAAGGGCCTTGATTACTCCTACTTTTTTACCTGCGGACCTATGCCTATGTTTAAGGCTGTTGAGGGTGTTGCCAAAACAAGCGGACAGTACAGCTTTGAAGAAAGAATGGGCTGTGGCTTTGGCGCTTGTATGGGTTGCTCCTGCAAAACAAAATACGGAAATAAGCGTATTTGCAAGGACGGTCCCGTGCTTATAAGGGAGGAGATAATATGGTAAACACAAAAGTAGAGCTTTGCGGTATTACTATGGACAACCCCGTTGTTCCTGCTTCCGGTACCTTCGGCTTCGGCTATGAGTTTGCCGAGCTTTACGATATCAACTGCCTTGGCACCTTTTCCTTTAAGGGTACTACCAAAGAACCGCGTTTCGGTAATCCTACCCCGAGAATCGCAGAATGTGAAATGGGTATGATTAATGCCGTAGGTCTTCAAAATCCGGGTGTTGATGCAGTAATCAGCACCGAGCTTCCAAAGCTTAAGGCTTGCTTTAATAAGCCGGTAATGGCTAACGTAAGCGGCTTTTCGGTAGAGGATTATGCGTATACCTGCGAAAGGCTTGATTCCTGCGAGCAAATCGGCTGGTTTGAGGTTAACGTTTCCTGCCCCAACGTACACGGCGGTGGAATGAGCTTCGGCACCTCTCCCGAGGCGGCCGCAGAGGTTACCAAAGCTGTTAAAGGTGTGACAACGAAGCCTGTTATTATAAAGCTTTCCCCCAACGTTACCGATATCGTTTCCATTGCAAAGGCTTGCGAGGAAGCGGGAGCAGACGGTATCAGTATGATTAACACATTACTTGGAATGCGAATTGATTTAAAAACCAAAAAGCCCGTTATCGCCAATAAAATGGGCGGCTTCTCGGGTCCTGCAATTAAGCCCGTGGCTTTAAGAATGGTTTATCAGGTTTTTGAAGCCGTTGAAATACCTATTGTGGGTATGGGCGGTATCTCAAGCGCAGAGGATGTTATTGAAATGATGCTTGCAGGTGCAACTGCCGTAGAGGTGGGCGCGGCAAACCTTGTTGACCCCTTTGCCTGCAGAGATATAATTAACGATTTACCCCGTGTAATGGAAAAGTACGGGATTAATAGTTTAAAAGATATTATCGGAGGTGCTCACTAATGGGTAAGGATGTAATTATTGCGTGTGATTTCGCTTCAAGAGAGCAGGTAATGACCTTTCTTGATAAATTCACAGGAAGAAAACCCTTTGTTAAAATCGGTATGGAGCTTTTTTATGCAGAAGGCCCCCAAATTGTAAAGGAAATTAAGGCTCGAGGACATAAAATTTTCCTTGATTTAAAGCTTCACGATATCCCCAACACGGTAAAAAAAGCAATGGCGGTTTTAT
>JAFVIF010000018.1 GCA_017474125.1 Clostridia bacterium | reverse complement strand
TCTAGTCCCATACATTGCCGGAAGTTTGTTACTTCCAAAGCGGTTCTTTTTTTATTACATCAAACCGTCGAAGAAATCAATGGTCTTGGATTTTTCAGTAAGGGTTACAACAGCCTTTTTCCAAGCTGCGGTAGAACCTTCATAACGACCCATTCTTCTCTTTTGACCGCGAACGTTCATTGTGTTCACCTTAGCAACCTCAACACCGAAAAGTTTTTCAATCGCTTCTGCGATTTCAACCTTATTAGCATCGGTAGCAACCTTGAAGGTGTACTTTTTGTCCGCAATAACCGACATGGATTTTTCGGTAATGATAGGAGCTATAACAATATCCTGTGCTGCTTTCATTATGCGTATACCTCCTCGAGTTTCTCTACAGCTGCCTTAACCATAACAACCTTATCAGCGTTGATAACGTCATAGGTGTTGATGGTGTTGTACTGAGCTGTCTTGGCACCCTTGATGTTTGCAGCGCTCTTTACAACAAATTCATTGTTGGTGTCAAGCACGATAAGGGTTTTGCCGGTAGCTCCGATTGCTGCGAGGCAATCTACAACTGTTCTGGTTTTGTAAGCTTCAAGCTTAAGCTCATCAAGAACGATAAGTGATTCATTAAGAACCTTGTCAGACAAAGCAGACTTAAGTGCAAGCTGTCTAACCTTTTTATTGAGAGAGTAGGAATAATCTCTCGGCTTCGGACCTAAGGCTACGCCGCCGTGTCTCCACTGAGGAGCGCGGGTTGAACCCTGACGTGCATGTCCGGTACCCTTCTGTCTCCAAGGCTTTTTGCCGCCGCCGGAAACTTCAGTACGGGTTAAAGTGGACTGTGTACCCTGACGCTGATTTGCAAGGTAGTTAACAACTGCCATATGCATTACTACTGCGTTGGGCTCGATGCCGAAGATAGAATCTTTAAGCTCGATTGTGCCGACCTTAGCGCCGGTCATATCCAATACTGCTATATTAGGCATATTCTATTGCACTCCTTCCCTTAGGCCTTAACGCTGTTCTTTAAAACAACAATTCCGCCCTTAGGACCGGGAACGGCACCCTTAACAGCGATGATGTTGTTTTCAGCGTCTACTTTAACTACATCTAAGTTTTGAACGGTTACGCGCTCAGCACCAAGATGACCTGCCATTTTCTTACCCTTGAAAACACGAGCGGGGTCGATAACACCAAGGGAACCACCGTGACGGTGAACAGGGCCAGTACCGTGTGATTCTTTTAAGCGGCCGAAATTCCAGCGCTTAATTACACCTGCATAACCCTTACCTTTACTGGTACCGATTACATCTACGTGTTCGCCTTCAGCAAATACGTCAGCCTTTAAAAGGTCGCCAACATTAACTGCTGAAATGTCCTCCAGACGGGATTCGCGAAGCACCTTTTTAGGAGCTACGTCACCTTTTGCAAAGTGACCCTTCTGGGGTCTGTTTACCTTAGAAGCCTTCAGGTCTTCAAAACCAACCTGTACTGCTTCGTAGCCGTCGTTTTCAACTGTCTTCTTCTGAGATACCACACAGGGACCTGCTTCGATTACAGTTACGGGAACAACGTTACCGTTTGCGTCAAAAAGCTGAGTCATGCCAAGCTTTTTTCCAACTAAACCTTTTTGCATTTTTATTTTCCTCCTTATTGGTTATTGGTTGACATTTCTGCCAACTTGACCAGCCGACGTGATTTCAACTAAGCTTAAAGCTTGATTTCGAATTCAACGCCTGCGGGAAGCTCAAGACCTGTCAGAGCCTCAACAGTTTTGTTGGAAGGTCTGAGAATGTCGATAAGCCTTTTGTGAGTTCTCATTTCGAACTGCTCACGGCTGTCCTTATATTTGTGAACAGCGCGGAGGATCGTAACGATCTCTCTTTCGGTAGGCAGCGGTACGGGACCCGATACTCTAGCGCCGGTGCGCTTTGCAGTCTCAACGATCTTTTCTGCTGCTTGGTCTACCAAAGCGTGGTCGTATCCCTTGATACGAATTCTGATTTTCTCTTTGGCCATTTTGTTGTCGCCTCCTTAAAATGTTGGCGGGCAAAACTTACACGGTGCCGGGTGTTTCAACCCTACACATTTTAAAACCGGATAGGCTGGGGTCGCAGACTATGCCGGGAGACAGCAATTGCAGCTGTCTGGTTTAAAAAAGGTCGCAAGAATCCTTTAATAAACACTTTTTTAAGTTTCATCGCCCGGTTTAAAATCGGACATACTCCGCGGAAATTTCCCGACTCAGGGTCGGCCACCTCCCGCATCAACGCACATCTGCACACATTACGTGCCTATACATAATACCACAATAATCCAGTATTTGCAAGGTTTTTTTTAGATTTTAAGTCTTTTTTTTAAATTTTGTAAAAATCTCGTATTTGAACGATTTTTTTAGTTGTTTTTTGTGCAATGTGACAATGATTTTAAAATATTTTTTTCGCAAGACACCTTTTAAAAATAATTTTTTCTTTTTTTATTGCCTTTTTTCTCCCATTTTGCTATAATATATGTATAGAGCGTGTCGTTTGATAGGGTAAAACGTAAGTCCTGCCAAACACACGCTTTTTTATTATTTAAAAGCGAGGTTAATTTTATGTTTACGGCAGGCGATACCGTTTCATACGGCACCCAAGGTATATGCAAAATTAAAGAAATAACAGAAATGACGGTGGGTAAGGTTAAAAAGCAATACTTTGTTTTAATTCCAATACAGGATGATAAGGCAACCGTTTATGTACCTACCGATAATGAAAAGCTTCTTTCCAATATGCGCACAGTGTTATCCGTAGTGGATATAGATGCACTTATTGATAAGGCTGCAAAAAATCCCATCGAATGGATCAAAGATGATCTTACCCGCAAGGAGCATTGCAGTAACGTTATTAAAAGCGGTGACCGCTTTGAGCTTATGCGTCTTATTGAAATGCTCTACCTTAGAAGGGAAGAACTAAAAACCACCAAAAAGCATTTTCATATTTCGGACGAAAAATATCTGCGTGAGGCCGAGCGTCTTTTGCACGACGAATTCTCCTACACATTAAAAATAGCAAAAGAAAAGGTGCCCGAATACATTTTAAACAGGATAAAAAAATAACTGCATATATTATATATATAATATGTAAGGGACTGCCCCATTTTTTAAGGCTCTTTTTTGAATAT
>JAFVIF010000017.1 GCA_017474125.1 Clostridia bacterium | reverse complement strand
TTCTGTCAGTTTTAAAATTTGAATCGCAAATTCTGTTGACATATCCGCCAATTTATTTTCAGCCATTGAAATCACCTCTTTAAATACATTATATCATATTTTCTTCGTTTTTCAATGAAATCGCGCAAGGCGCGATGAAATCCTCACTCTGCTCGGATGAAATCTGCTTCGCAGATGAAATTAAATCCGTCCTATCTCTCCCCGCAAAGCGGGATTTCATCACGAAGTGATTTCATCCCACTAAGGTGGGATTTATCCCGTCCGTGAGGACGGATTTAGTTGAAAAGAACCCACACTTGTCGTAGACAAATGTGGGTTCTTTTCTGGCGCGCTGTAAGAGATTCGAACTCCTGGCCTTTTGGTCCGTAGCCAAACGCTCTATCCAGCTGAGCTAACAGCGCATATTTTTTTGTTGCCAAAGTATAATACCACAACGAAAGAGAAAAATCAAGTATTAATTTGCAAAATGCAAAAAAATTCTTCTATCCCATAGGTTTTCTTGCCAAACACATATACTTATGCTATAATAAATTAATACTATTAATTGGCGGTGAAATTTTGAAACGGGCTGTTTGTATTTTTCTTTGTATTGTTTTTTGCTTTACCCTTTCGGGTTGCTCTCCTGTTATTGATATTATTGATTTAATTTATGCGAACGACGCCGTCAGAGAGGTGGAAAACAAGCCGTATTTTGCCTTTAGCAACGGCACGCTTTTTAAGGACAGCGAGGAAACCTATTTACCCGCCGCCCATTTTGATGCTGAGCAATCCGAGTACTCTCAGTACCGCAGCAGTATATATTATAACACCCTTTCACCCGAGGAGCAGTATATTTACCTTGCGCTTCAATACGCTATGGAAAACTGCTACAAAAACGTGCTTGTTGATTCCGCTCTTGCCGCCGATACCGATACCGTTGTTAAGGTTCTGCAGCATTTAGCCCTTGACAGCCCTCTGCTTGAACAAAACCTTCGCTACGTTACGGGCACCTTTACGTCGTCTATTCCCGTTAATATATTGGGTCTTTATAACGACTATGCCGACTTTGACGGCTTTTACATATCGGTTGATAACTTCACAAAAGAAATGTGGGATAAAAAGCTTGAAGCAATTACGGTTGCACAGCAACGCGTTGATGCCTTACCCGATAGCTTATCCCTTGCGGAAAAGGCAGAAAGGCTGTATTTAAGCCTTGCTCAAAGCGTTGAGTATTCCCTTTACGACGATGACGACAATACCAAGGTTTTCCCCTATTTATATGATGCTCTTGTCACTGAAAAAACCCATTGCGACGGTCACGCCAACGCGCTTTCCCTTCTTTTAAGGCTTGCTGGCATAGAGGTCTGTGAAAAAGACTATACCCCCGAAAAGGAGGGCCAACCGGGTCACACCTGGGTCACCTTTTCCCTTGACGGACAATGGTACAATGCCGACTCAACCAACGGCGATCTTATTCCTAAAAAGGCTTGCTCTATGAAAAGCGGATATTATTTCGGCTTTTCCGACGATATGCGCCATTACAAAGAAAACTACGACGAGGTTACCCCCGCTTGTAAGGAAAGCTTATATATGGAGCCCGACGGCACCCTTTACGGTATTGAGGGCAATTCCTTTTCAAGCATTGTTGTTGACGCTTTTGTAGAGCGTGAGCCCTGCTGGGCACTTATTAAGGTATTTAACTATAACGAAGCAAGCGTCAAAAGGCAGATTCAGCGCTGTGCCGACCAAACCTATTCCACCTGCTACTGGATGACACTTGACGTTGCAGACGGTTCAACTATGGTTTTTGTATATCAAAAAGGCTTATTTTAAAACTTATTAAAAGACTGGAGAAAACGTATGAAAAAGTTATTAAGCGCGATACTTTCCCTTTGCCTGATTTTTAATTTAGTCATTATGCCTGCAGACATTTCTGCGGCCGCCGTTTCCTATAAGGATACTACTCTCGGCGGATATTATAAATTCACCTTCGGCGAGGATGAAATTTATAATTACTCCTTTAACCAAACAGCAACCTACAAAAACAACCAATTTATGCCTGTTCACTCTCAATACGGCAAAAACGGCGAAATCGGCTACAAGCAGGTTACCGACAGTAAAACGGGAGAAAAGTACGACACTCTGCAAATAACCAGCGGCAATAGCCTTAACTTTACCCCGCTTACCAAAAACGGACAGCCCTACGAGCTTACTCCCGGTAATGAATACAAGGTAAAAATAAACCTTTTTAACCCCGTTTCCAACTGCTGGACTCACGCCTTTTTATGCGTTGGTCAGGAAAATCCCACCTGGAGCGGTTTTATAGAAATTGAAGACGGCGTTTTTAATTACTCCAACTACCCCTTTAACGAAAGTCCCTCTTTTTCCAATCAGGGCGGTATGGCTTGGCATTACGCAATAAAGGACGGCACCTACGGAAAAGCCTCTACCTTTACCGACTATAACGGCGGCGCCTGCTTGCACACCTTAGATAAGAGCTACGGCGTTACCTGCTCCCATCCAAAGCGCACAGGCATTTCACCCTATTTGCAAAGTGAGCGCACCATAAGTCTTGCACCCGAGCGCTTTGAATTTGACAGCGAAAATATGTCCTACAGCGCTAAGGAAACGGTTTATACACTATCGGGAAGCGAATACGTTGAAACCGATACCATTCTCGAGGTAAACAACTACCTGACCCTTTATTTGGGCGGCGGTAACGTTTCCACATACGCAAAGGGCAACTATCCGCTTTACGGAAACTTCGGTTACTCCGACCTTTTTGACGGTGACGGCAACCCAAAAAACACCTTTACCGTTTGGCAAATAGAATCTATTGAAATTTGGGAGACCGTTATTCCCCGCGCCAACCTTTATTTTGATGATGAAAGCATTTCGGTTACAGGCGAAATAGGCCAAGCAATCGACCTCAACTACCTGTCGTCAAAAAGCGGCAAATACGCTGTCGGCTGGTATACCGACAAGGCCCTTACCAAACCCCTGTCCTCTGCCCCCGTCTTTTCGGCGGAGGAGCACATTAATCTTTACGCCAAAACGGGCTCTCACCCCGATAAGGTTACCTATAATCTGCAAAGCGCCAATCCTCCCACCCTTAAGCCCTATTCATATTTTAGCAACGGTGAAGTCAAAAGCGTTACCTTAAACGAAACCGGCTGGTCGCATAAGGAATACTCCAAGGACGGACTGATTTTAGGTAAGACCGAAACCAGAAACGCTTATAAATGGGACCCCAACAAGGCTTCCTCCGGCACACATAATCAAACCTCCTCTTTAAACGATTACGTTGCTCTCACCACAAATGCGGCGGTGGGCGAAAGAATCAACGGCGGCTGGAGTGCCTATTCAAACTATGTTTTAAGGGATGAAAACGGCAATCCCGTAATCGCTAAGGAAAACACCTCCTATGCCATTGCAGTTACCTATAAAAAGCTCAGCCAAGGCATTCAGACTCTTGCCGTCGGCATAGGCAGACGTGAAAATATGGTCAGCACGGGCGCCAACGATAATAGCGTCGGTGCCTATAACCGCTTTTATGCACCCTCCTCCGAAATCACCAACGTAGAAATCACCGACGAATACGAAACCCTGACCTTCTACGTTAATACTAAGGAATTCTCCGAGGGCGACGTTCCCGTAATCTCCCTTCATAACTGTGCCTCGGGCTACGTTGTAGAGCGCGTTGCCTCGGTTAACGGTATTCGCTCCTACGTTTATAATAAAGACGGACAAACCTACTACCCCTATAAAGTAATCAGCTATGCGAGAATTGCTGTTAAGGACGTTCAAATTATTGAAATTGATTCCGGCAACGTAGCGGTTACCTATAATTATTATAACGATGGCGAAGGCTTTTCCGCCGTTTTATCCGACAGCAAGCCCAATACACCCCTTTCCGACTCCACCCACAGTGTAGATAAAAGCTGGTACGACTCAAAGGACGGCTTTGGCATCCGCTACACCGCTTACCCAAAGCAAAACGTTATTTTGTATAACGCAAACTATTATATGAGTAAGCACGTCGGCACAGGCACCAAAAGCCCTGTTTTCGGTGACGGAATTACCCTTTCCGCCACAACCGTAACCGACAACGGCAAGGAAAAGCACGCACTTAAATACACCGCTAAAAAGCAGGTTAAAGTAGACAGCGGTCAGGTATTTCGCTTAGGCACGGTTGCCGACGGACACACCTATAGGCTCACCGCAAAAATAAAGGCCACCGCCCTTAACAGCGATTTAACCCTTGTTTTGGCCACTGCAAGCGCATCTAACGCTTTAGAGGGAATAAATGTTACCGCAAGCTACACCGTTTCAAAGAACAGCCTTACCTTAGGCGACTGGTCTACCGTTAATTACTACTTTACCGTTGACCCGCGAGGCAAGGTTATAGGCGATATTGAATACGGCTATGACTATATGCTGACTAAGGATAACAACAACCTTTTTATATACTTTACTCAGGAAAAGGCGGAGCAAAACACCCTTTACGCTACTGATTTTCTTTTGACAGATCTCGGCAACGTAATAGAAACGGGCGGCTCCTCGGTGCTGTCTGATTCAGCCTCAGCATCAATAGGCGGAAAGCAGGCTATACGCTTCTTCTTCAGCTACAAAACCACCAACAACGGCAAGAACATTGTTATAGACGGCGAAAGCTTTACCGTTCGTGAGCGCGGCTTTGTTTACGCCAAAGGAAAGCTTTATAAAGACCAAACCGAAAAGGCCGATTTTTTTGCAAATTCCCCCGGCTCACTTATTCAGAAAAAGAAGGTCGGCTTTGACTTCTGCTGGAGCCTTGAAAACGACACGGCAACCTTTTCCACCTACGTTAAGGATTTCACGGGAAGGCAGGACGACCGAAAACTGCTTATAAAGGCTTACCTTCTTATTGAGGACAATGAGGGAAATAGGCATTATATTCATTCCGATTCAATGAACCGTACCGTTGAAGGCTCTATAACGGGACACGACCGACAGCGTCAGCTTATTTGGAACGATGAATTTAACGTGGACTCAATAAAGGATATTACCACCTTTACCCAAAAGCACGACACAATGTCTTCATCCGATTCAAGCCTTACCCTTTCTACAAGTGAGGAAAACTATTTTATAGACCCTGATACAGGAGAAATGGTGCTTCGCATAACCTCCGACGGTAACAAAAACTACACCACCGCAAAATCGGTAACCACCAAGGAACTTATGGCGTTCCGTTACGGCTATTTGGAAATACGCGCTAAGGTTCCCTACCAAAAATGCGTATGGCCGTCCTTCTGGATGCAGCCCGACAAATCAGCCTGGAACAAAACCGACTATACGGGCGAAATAGATATTTTCGAGGTTATGGGCTCTACCACCAAGGCAACGGCCAACCTTCATAAATGGTACGGAGGAGGCTCCTGCACCAGCGGCTCGGGACAAACCCATTATTTAGACGGATTGAATAATCCTACCTATACCTTCAAAACAAGCGCCGAAGCAACACAGTATCACACCTACGGCTTTGAATGGACCGAAACCTATATGGCCTTTTCCGTTGACGGAGTAGTTTACTGTAAAATTGATATTACCGACGAAACGGGCGACTACTGTAAGGATTATCACCCCGGTATGGATTGCTTCCATAACTACTACTACGTTTGCTTTAATAACTGGTTGTTTACCGATCAGCACAGCTGGACGTCAGCTTCAAGCCGCGTTGAAAACAACCCCGATTTCGGAACGGTTGACTACAGAATCGACTATATAAGACTCTACCAAAACCGCTACGAGGATATTTATATTTACGAATAACCGGTGAAGTGAGATTATATGAAACGATATATAAAAGAATTTATTATATTGGTTTTTCAGTTATTTATGTTTTACGTTTTTCCCGTCTTTGCAGGGCCGACTGATGCTATGGGAATGGTTTTGCTGATAATAATGGCTACCTTGTTGGCGTCTTTCGTTTTAGGCGTTTTGTCGGGCAAAAAAATAAAATATTTATATCCAGTTGTTATTTCGATAATATTTATTCCGACAGTGTTTATCTGGTATAACGAATCGGCGCTTATTCATTCAGTATGGTATTTGGTAATATCTACCTTTGGCCTTTTAACAGGCTCTGCCATAAGAGCAATCGTTAATATAATAAGACGGAAAATAAAAGGATGATTTTACAAAAAAGAAGAAGCCCAAGTGTTTTTAAAACGCTTGGGCTTTAATAGTATAAATTTTATTATTCAAAGGATAAATCGTTTTTAATCTGTTTTTGTCCAAATCTGTCCATCTCGCTGATTGCAAAACATTCGGCTCTCTTGCAATCTTTTTTGTGAATTGCGGCAAGATAACCGCGGGTAAGACTTAAGGCGTCGTAATATCCAAGATAGTCAAAATAGGTGGAACGGGTTGATGCATAAATGTTTTGAACAGCTTCGCGCCAAAGGTCAAAAGAGTCGGTAACGTCAACGTATTTAAAGGGGATAAAATCTTTGGCATCCTCCCAGTTTTCAGCGTAAAGAACACTTCTTACAAAATGCGCAGGAAGGGTTTCACTTGGCACGTAAGCGGCTCTGCGAACACCCATACGAACTATTTTAGAGGTCAGCGAATGGTCTTCGTGGAAACTTTCGCTCCAGTGGGTTAAAATTATATCGGGCTTTTCGCGACGAATAAGGTCGGCAAAAGCATTGTAAATTTCTTCGGTTTCGGGAACGCCGGAATCGGGATAATTCATACAAATGAAATTTCCGCCAAGCGCCTTTGCAAATTTTGTTGCGCCCTCAATATTCATTTTTTTGAAAGTTTCTATATCTATATTGTCGGGATGTCCGCCTTCTCCTGCGGTAATAGCAACTGTGGTAATCTTGTCGCCAAGCATAGAATGTTTTGCAAGGGTCATTCCACAGGTGATTTCAGCATCTAAAATATGTGCACCAACAGCCATAATATGTATCGGTTTTCGCATTTTCAAAACCTCCCGAAATTATTTATATTCATTATGTTAACAATCTTTTCTATCGCTGTCAATACTACAAAAAGTAGAATTTAACTTCAATAACCGGTTAAGCAAACACTAATAATCAGAACCTGATTTTAAAGGCTCAATTTTCGTCTTTGCATTGTTAAAATACTCGTTAATCCGTCAGGATTACCTGCGTTTTGTGCCTCGCACAGTCAAAAATTCAACTCTTTAAAATTCTGCGACCTAAAACGGACAGAATTTCGAGTGATTTTTGGTGCGGAAGAATCCGTCAGGCTAACGCCTACGGGTGATGACAAACCGAAAAGTGCCGAAAGAATGCCGTTTTAGGCAGGT
>JAFVIF010000016.1 GCA_017474125.1 Clostridia bacterium | reverse complement strand
GGTTGTATGATGGGTTCAGGTGGTCTTATCGTAATGGACGAAGATACCTGTATGGTTGATATGGCTAAGTTCTTCCTTGAATTTACCGTTGATGAATCTTGCGGTAAGTGTACTCCTTGCCGTGTAGGTACTAAGCGTCTTCTTGAAATGCTTGATAAGATTACCGAGGGTAAGGGCACTCTTGAAGATATCGACAAGCTTGAAGAGCTCTGTAACTATATTAAGCAGAACTCCCTTTGCGGTCTTGGACAGACTGCTCCTAACCCTGTACTTGCCACACTTAACTTCTTCAGAGATGAGTATATAGCTCACGTTGTTGATAAGAAGTGTCCTGCAGGTGTATGTAAGAATCTACTTGTATTTGATATTGATAAGGACAAGTGTATCGGATGCGGTATGTGCGCTAAGCAGTGTCCTGCCGACGCTATTTCCAGAACCGATTACATTGCTCCTGGTCATAAGCTTGCTTCCTTTGCTATTGATACAAATAAGTGCGTTAAGTGCGGTGCTTGTATCGGTACTTGTAAGTTCAAAGCTATCTCTAAGAAATAAGAAAGGAGCCTATGTATAATGGAAATGCTTAATGTAAAAGTAAACGGTATTGCCGTTAGTGTGCCGAAAGGCTCCACTATTCTTGAGGCTGCCAGAATTGCAGGAGTTGAAATTCCTACTCTCTGCTTTATGAAAGAGAAAAACGAAATCGGCGCTTGCCGTATCTGTGTTGTTGAAGCTACCGGTGCAAGAGGTCTCGTTGCCGCTTGCGTTCATCCCGTTGCTGAAGGTATGGAAATCCAGACCAATACCGAAAAGGTACAAAAAGCCCGTAAAACTACTCTTGAGCTTATTCTTTCTACCCACGATAAGAGATGTCTCTCTTGCGTACGTTCCACCAACTGCGAATTACAGAAGCTTTGTATGGAATATGGTGTAGACGGCGGTGCTTTCGAAGGCTTCCGTCCTAAGTATGAGCTTGACACTTCCTCCGCACATCTTGTAAGAGATAACAATAAGTGTATTCTTTGCCGTAGATGTGTTGCTGTTTGTGATGAGCAGTTCGTTAGTGTTATCGGTGCAAACGACCGTGGTATTGATACCTCTATCGGTTGTGCATTTAAGAAGGACCTTAACGACGTTCCTTGTATCTCTTGCGGTCAGTGTACTGCTGTTTGTCCCACAGGCGCTCTTGTTGAAAAGGATGATACCGCTCCTATTTGGGAAGCTATCAACGATTCAAGCAAGACTGTTGTTGTTCAGGTTGCTCCTTCTATCCGCGCTACCTTGGGCGAAGCTTTCGGTATGCCTATCGGTACCAACGTTGAAGGTAAAATGGTTGCAGCTCTTCGTCGTCTTGGCTTTGATAAGGTATTTGATACCAACTTCGGTGCCGACCTTACTATTGTTGAAGAGGCTAACGAGCTTGTTGAGAGAATTAAGAACAAGGGTGTTCTTCCTATGATTACTTCTTGTTCTCCCGGTTGGGTTAAGTTCTGTGAGTACTACTATCCCGATATGATCAGCCATCTTTCTTCTTGCAAGTCTCCTCAGCAGATGACCGGTGCTATGATTAAGACCTACTATGCTGAGCAGGCAGGTCTTGATCCTCATAACATTGTTGTTGTATCAGTTATGCCTTGTACCGCTAAGAAGTTTGAAATCGGCAGAGACAATCAAAACGCTGCAGGTGTAGCTGACGTTGATATAGCTATTACTACCAGAGAGCTCGCACGTATGATTCAGAGAGCAGGTCTTAACTTTACCGCTCTTCCCGATGAAAAGTTCGATAATCCTCTTGGTGATACCGCTACAGGCGCTGCCGTTATCTTTGGTGCTACCGGCGGTGTTATGGAAGCTGCTGTTCGTACCGCTAACGACTGGCTTACCGGCAAGGATAACACTGTTGTTGCTCTTGAAGCTGTTAGAGGTACTAAGGGTCTTAAGGAGGCTACGGTTAATCTCGGCGGCACTGAGCTTAAGGTTGCTGTTGCATCCGGCGCAATGGCTGCTAAGGAAATTATGGACAAGATTAAGGCAGGTAATCCTGAAGGCTGGGCATTTATCGAAATTATGGGTTGTCCCGGCGGCTGTGTAAACGGCGGTGGTCAGCCTATTCAGCCTCAGTATATTCGTGATACCGTTGACCTTAAGGCTGTTCGCGCTAAGGCTCTTTATGATCAGGATGAAGCTATGGAGCTTAGAAAGTCCCATGAATCTCCTATCATTAAGGCTCTTTACGGCGAAGGAAAATGGTTTGAGTCTTACGGTTGCCATAAGGCGCACGAAGCTCTCCATACAACCTACACAGGTCGTAAGAAGTACAACTATTAATAGATTTATCCCGACTCTATCGAGTCGGGATTTTCTTTTATATATTGACTTTTATGTTTTAAAAGCTATAATTAATATAGTTTATATTAGGAGGCAATTATGAGATTTTTAAACCTACATAATCATACCGTATATTCCGATGGTATCGGTACAGTAAAAGAGAATATTGAAGCGGCAATAAGTAAAAATATGCTTGGTATCGGCTTTTCAGATCATAGCTATACTCCTTGTGACACAAGCTATTGTATGAAGAAGGAGGATTATGATAAATACCTTGCTGAAATCGGCGAATTAAAACAAATGTATAAGGAAATTATCCCTGTGTATGCAGGTATTGAAATGGATTATTATTCCGAAATTGATAAAAGTAAGTTTGATTACGTGATTGCTTCGGTTCATTATATTATTAAAGATAATATTTGCTATCCCATTGATCATTCCGCAAAGCAACAGCTCGACTGTATTGCAGATGCTTTTGACGGTGACGTTTATAAAATGGCTGAATGGTACTACGACTTGGTTGTTGACCACGTAAAAAAGAATAAGCCCGACGTTGTCGGTCACTTTGACGTTATAAGTAAATTTGGAATTATGCCTGAGGATGATAAATACTTTTCCATTGCCGCAAAGGCTATGGCTGAAGCCGCAAAATATTGCGATATGTTCGAAATTAACACAGGCGCCATTGCAAGAGGCTACAAAACTCTGCCATATCCTCATAAGCGTTTACTTGAAGAATTATATAATATAGGCGGTAAGGTATGTATTAACGCTGATTCTCATAATCCGCAATTCCTTGATTTGTTTTTTAAAGAATCGGTTGATTTATTACGTGAGATTGGCTTTAAATGCTATTACGTATTTAACGGTAACGGCTTTGATGCAATTGAAATATAGCAGTTTTTAAAGGCTTCGTACGAAGCCTTTTTTATTTGTTGTTATTTTTATTGTATTTTGTTATAATGATAATTGAACGTGGAAATTGTACTAAAGAGGTGCATTATGTTTAACTTTTTTATTGATGCTTCAAATAAAAACGGTGACAGTTACCATATTAGCGGTGATAATTATAATCATATTAAAAACGTACTGCGAATGGCTGTTGGTGACGAAATTTTAGTTTCCTGTGATTCAAAAAGCGATTTGTGCCAAATTTCTCAAATCGACAGCGATTGTATTATTGCTAAAATTATTAAAGAAAATGCCAACTGTACCGAGCTTCCCGTTAGTATTACTTTATTTCAAGGTCTGCCTAAAAGCGATAAATTAGAGCTTATTATTCAAAAGACTGTAGAGCTCGGTGTTAGTGAAATAGTTCCCGTTGAAATGAAAAACTGTGTTGTTAAGCTTGATGAAAAGAAAAAGACTAATAAGGTTACACGTTGGCAGGCAATAAGCGAAAGCGCAGCAAAGCAAAGCAAACGTAACGTAATTCCCAAAATCGGCAATGTTATTCCTTTTGCGGATATGATAAATTTGATTGCAGATTACGATATGTTTTTGGTTCCCTATGAAAATGAAAATGGAATGAAGGCAACCGTTGATGCGCTCGGAAAAATTAAGAGCGGAATGAGAATTGGCGTTTTAATAGGTCCCGAGGGTGGCTTTGATGATTTTGAAATCAATAAAGCCGTTCAGTTTGGCGGTATTCCGTTATCGCTCGGTAAAAGAATTTTACGTACCGAAACGGCGGCAATTGCAACCGTTTCGCTTTTAATGCTTTATTCCGAAATGAATTTAGGCGGTGATTGATTTTGAAAACTCTACCAGATAAATTCGTTAGCCGTATGCAAAGCCTGTTAGGAGAGGAATATTCGCTTTTTGAACAAGCTGTAAATGATTCTCCCGTTCGCGGCTTTAGAGTTAATACCGACAAAATTTCAATTGCCGTTTTCGATAAAATTAATCCATTTGGCAGTGAAAAAATTCCGTACGTCGAAAATGGCTACTATTTAGATTATCAAAAAATCGGAAATCACCCTTATCACCATGCAGGTATTGTTTATGTTCAAGAGCCTGCAGCTATGGCGCCTGCTGAATGTTTAGATATAAATCCCGATTGGAGAATTCTTGATATGTGTGCCGCCCCCGGCGGTAAAAGCTCGCAGCTTAAGAATAAGCTCGGTGAAAAGGGAATACTTGTTTCAAACGAAATAATTATGAACCGTTGTAAAATATTAACGGGTAACCTTGAACGCTTAGGGCTTAAAAATTGTGTTACAACCTGTATGGATTCAAGCTTTCTTGCGGCTTCATTTCCTAATGAATTCGATATGATAATGGTTGATGCTCCTTGTTCGGGTGAGGGTATGTTCCGTAAGGATGACATAGCTATCGAAGAATGGAGTGAAGAAAACGTACTAAAATGCGCTGAAAGACAAAAAGAAATTTTAAATAACGCTTCACTTTGTCTTAAAGACGGTGGATATATTATTTATGCCACCTGCACCTTTTCGCTTAACGAAAACGAAATGGTTGTCGACAGCTTTTTAAAGGAGCATCCCGATTTCGAATTATTGCCAGTTAACGAAAGGATTGCTAAGTATACCTCTGACGGTGTTTCTTTTAAAAACTGTTATTGTAATAATCTTAAGCTTTGCAGACGCTTTTATCCCCATAAAGGCAGGGGAGAAGGTCAGTTTATGGCGCTTCTTCATTCTACCGCTTGTGTCATTCCGGAAAGCTCAAAACGCTCCGTTACGGTAAAAGAAAATAAATTGGCTATTGAATTTTTAAACGATACTCTGACCGATTTTGACAAAAAATCAGTTTTTGTTAACGGTCAAAGAGTATATATAATGTCTCCCGAATACTGTTCTGACGCTCCTGCTTTTTCCTGCGGCGTTACGGTTGGAGAAATTAGGAAAAATTATATTTTACCGCATCATCAATTCTTCTCCGCTTTTGGAAATACTTTTAAAAGAAGAATCAACTTAAGCGTAAACAGCGACGCTCTTAAAAACTATTTGCACGGTGAAGAGTTTGAAACTGAATGTGAAAACGGTTGGGCGGTCGTTATGGTTGACGGTTGCGCTGTAGGTGGCGTAAAGGTTTCTAACGGTATGGCCAAAAACCATTATCCAAAAGGACTAAGAACCTTTTAATTTATTTGTTAATAATTTATACTTTATTTATTGTTAAATATATGATATACTTTTATTAGAAAAATTTTGGAGGAGATAAATATGAAAAAAATTCTCGCAATTCTTATGGCAACTGTTCTTGTTTTAAGCCTTTGTGCTTGCGGAGGTAAAGGTCCTACTACTTCCATTAAGGATCCCGCAGAGCTTTTAAACAACGTTTGGGCCAAGTTCGGCGAAAACGAAGTGTTCATGGCTTACGGCGGTGACGGTGGCGAAGACGGTATGAGCTTTGCTGAAAATGCGGCAGGTGCTTACAGCCTTACCAACGCTGAAGCCTTAGAGAGCCAATTCGCATTTCCTGCAGCCGAGGTTGCAAAGCTTGAGTCCGCTGCTACTATGATTCACGGTATGATGGTTAACTTCTATGCTGCTGCTGCTTATAAGGTAGCTGATCACAATAATACCGATGCATTGGTAACCTCCATTAAGGACGGTTTAGCATCTATGCGTTGGATGTGCGGACAGCCTGACAAGTACGTTATTTATACCGTTGACGATCTTTATATCGTATCCGTTTACGGTAACACTATGAACGTTGATAACTTCAAGACTCATATTGTTGAAGCTTATCCTCAGGCTAAGCTCGTTGTTGAAGAGGCTATAGCATAAATTTAAAATAAGGAGCAAACGATATGCTTTTTTCAAGTATTCCGTTTCTCTTTTACTTTCTGCCGGTTGTATTATTAGTATATTTCGCCGTTCCTTTCCGTTTTAAAAACTTTGTTTTGCTTATTTCTAGTCTTGTTTTTTACGGTTGGGGCGAGCCGACGTATCTGATATTTATGGTTATTTCCATAACTCAGGGCTACGTCTTTGGACGTTTAATTGAAAAATTTAGAAACAGCAAGTGGTCAAAGGTTTTTTTGACCGCTTCTGTATTATTAAGTCTAAGTATGCTTGGTGTATTTAAGTATGCCGATTTCTTTATTGAAAACTTTAACGCTTTAACCGGTATGTCGGTTGCGGCTCTTAGGCTTGCTCTGCCCATTGGTATAAGCTTTTACACCTTCCAAATTTTAAGCTACGCTGTCGACGTTTATCGCGGCAATGTTCCTGCACAAAGAAATTTTGTTAATCTTGCGGCATATATTGCTATGTTCCCGCAGTTAATTGCAGGTCCTATTGTGCGTTACAGCGATGTTGCCGAACAGCTTGAAAAAAGAAATCACACCTTTGAAAAGGCAGCAAAAGGAATTCGAAGGTTTACTGTAGGTTTCGCAAAAAAGATATTAATTGCTAATATTTTAGGCGAGCTTGTTGACAGTTTTAAAGCAAGTGAAGAAAAAAGCGTTCTGTTTTTTTGGATGTACGGTATAGCGTATATGCTCCACGTTTATTTCGATTTTTCGGGATATAGCGATATGGCTATCGGCTTGGGCAAAATATTCGGCTTCGATTTTATGGAAAACTTCAACTATCCATTTATTTCGGCATCGGTTACCGAATTTTGGAGAAGGTGGCATATGTCACTTGGCAGTTGGTTTAGAGATTATTTATATATTCCCTTAGGTGGTAATCGCGTTTCAAAGCCTCGATTTCTGTTTAATATTTTAGTGGTATGGATGGCAACAGGCTTTTGGCACGGCGCCGCGTGGAATTTCGTTTTGTGGGGACTGTTTTTTGCAGTTTTTCTCATTACCGAAAAGCTTTTCCTTTTGAATATTCTCAAAAAACTAAAAGGATTAAATCACATTTACGTTTTGTTTTTAAGCTTAATCAGCTTTATTCTGTTTGATAATACCTCTCTTAAATCTGCCGTTTATTATATAGGCGGTTTGTTCGGTGCAGGGAACGTCGCTTTTGTAAACACCGAAACGGTATATTATCTTATAAGCTACGCCGTAATACTCGTTATTGCGATTATAGGCTGTACACCGTTGCCTAAAATTTGCTACGAAAAATTCGGCAAAACAGTAGTGGGCAGTAAGGTATACTGTGTTGTTGAACCATTGGTTATTTTGGCCGTTTTGGCGGTGTGTACCGCATTTTTGATAGACGGCTCCTTTAACCCGTTCTTGTACTTTAGGTTTTAGGGGGTGCTGCTATGAATAAGTTTAAAAGTATATTTACCATTGTTTTGGCCGTTCTTTTTGTATTTGGCTTTACTGTGGCTTCAATAATTGTTCCCGACAAGGAAATTTCTTTATCGGAAAACAGTACTCTACAGCAGTTTCCCGATTTGTCAGTTAATATCGATTTTTCGAAAAATATTTTAGAGGAGCTAAAAAGGAATTCCAATAATATTAAAGGGTTTACTGAAAATTTCGAAAAGTATACTCAGGATCAATTTCCTCTTAGAGATAGCTTTAGAAAGCTTAAGGCTGATGTTGTGTTTAACCTATTAATGCAAAAGGATAACAACGGCTATTTTGTTAAAAACGGGTATATTTTCAAAAACAGTAATTTATTGAATTCAAAAAACATTGATTATAACACAAATAAAATCAAGTTTTATTACGACAGTCTTTTAAGTGATAGCAATAACGTATATTTAGCTGTAATTCCCGATAAAAATTATTATCTTGATGATAATATTTCTTTAAGGTTAAACTATGATAAATTTTTCGATACTGTTTTGAATAAATTATCCTTTGCTAAATATATTGATTTAACCGATAAGCTGACACTTGACAGCTATTATTTTACCGATACCCATTGGCGGCAGGAAAAAATTACCGACGTTGCTGATTTCATTTTAAGTGAAATGGGAGCTGAAAATACCGAAGCTGACTTAGAAACGGTTTCGACTAATAAATTTTTTAAAGGTATTTATGCACGCCAAACCTTCTTTAAAACCGAAGGCGACGAAATGAAGTATGTTATCAATCCCGTTATAAAGGATGCAGTTTTGGTTGATAATGGCTTAAACGTCGAAATTCCTATTTACAATTTTGAAAAAATTGAATCTGCCGAGCCATACGATATGTTTATGTCGTATGCTAAGGTTGGTTTAGTCACTCTGCAAAGAAAAGCTCCAACCACCGGCAGGGAATTAATAGTATTCCGTGATTCCTTTGGTTCATCAATCGGTCCCTTGCTTCTTAACGGCTACGATAAAATCACTTTTATTGATACCCGCCAAATTTTGCCGGCAGCTGTTAAAAATCAGGTTGAATTCACAAACCAAGACGTACTGTTTTTATACAGTACAACAGTTCTTAACGACACAACCGAATTAAAATAAAAAAATATCCGAGCATAGCTCGGATATTTTTTGCTATATATAACGTTCATAAAAAACGATTGCTTTGCATACTACGGCGTAAATGTTGACGTTGACGAATTTACACCGAAGGGGAAGCGCGCTGACGGATATATTGATTCAAACGGTGTTATACACATTGATTTTCACTGCAGTAATCCAGTTGAGTTTGTGCTGAAGCATGAGCTTACACACTACGGTGAGTCTTCAGCATTGTACAGCGATTTCTGTAAGGCTGTTATTACTTCAGAAGCCTTTGCTCAGTGGATAGATGGCGTATCTTCCGAAATACTCGGCCTTGAGCGTAAGTTTAATAAACTTTAAGTTCCGCAGAGCAAAATAAAACCTCCTATGGTAGTTCTTTAATTCTACCATAGGAGGTGCTTTTTTTCTATTGTCCGTTTTTACGGGACTTGTTCAATAACTCGGTGCTTTTTTGTTACAGTTATTCAAAAAAACGATTTTACAAATTCCTCGTTTGTGCCGTCATATTCCGCTAAGGCTAAAAACTCTTTGCCTAATTGATTGCCCCAGCTATAGGTTATAACAGTTTTCCCGTTATATTCACACATATCAAAGTCGCTGTTATTACAGTCAATGGCGCCTGCAATATATTCAAGCTCCTCTTTTGTAAAGCGCTCGGGGTGAATAACCTTCTTGTCATCGGCATCGGGCCAAAAAATAGGATTAGTTAGTCCTGCTTCGTATTCTGCAAGGTCGCGTGTCCTTACTATGTAGGGCAACCAGCGGTGGAATGGAGCCGCTTCAAGATAAATGATATAATAAAAACCGTCATAATAGCGTATGCAGGGGCAAGCAGAATAACGTTCCTTAGTATAGCAATATTTTTCTGTGTCTAATACGGTCCAATTTACTAAATCGTCGGAGCGGGCAAAAATATTGGTAAACGGATTTCCTACAATAGGATTTTTACCGCCGATTTCAATAGCCATAATATATCCGTCGGGACCTCTGCAAACTGAAGTGTTATATATTTTAATATCTTCATTTAAAGTGACGGCAACCGATTGCTCCCATTTTTTGAGGTCGGAGGATACGAATGTATCTATAATATTGCCGCCACCTCCGCCGCGAACTCCGTGAACAAACATTTTTCCTTCATCGGCAATACAGCAGCCGAAGGAGTGGTCGTGGGCAAATTCTCCCATAGAGCTTTCGTCAGACATATCTACAAACTGGTAACAGCCGATAGTGCGAGTAACTCCACCGTTACCGCCCCATTCGGAATTACGTACCCATTCAAAGCGAATAAGCTTTCCGTCCCAAACTACAGGAGTAGATTCGACGGTTGAAATTTTAACCGTGCCTAATTTTTTCATGGTTTTGCGCACAGGTATAGTGCAATTTTTTAAGTTTTCATATAAGTTTACAACCATAAAAACGCCTCCCCAAAAGCTATTTGCGAACATAATAATATAATTATTTGGAAATGTCAAGCACTAAGTTAATTTGTAATTGTATTATATTGATATTAATATTTGTTTAAATCATAACCACTAGTTTACTAGTGGTTATGATTTGAAGACTAACCCTAATTTTAATACAAATGCACCCCCTTTTGAGGTTAGGGGGGTGCAAATTTTATTAGTTCAACTCTGCTTTAAATCGAAGCAAGTACATTTGTTGTAACCACTCTGGCTGTTTATCGAGTTCGGATTCCAATTTGGTAAGCGTTCGCTTGCCGACCCTTCTGTCAAAAATCGCAAACATTCTGATTAGCGGATTATTTGAGTGTAGACTTTCTTGGATATCCTGGTTGCGATAATTCTCGAGGGCATTACAAAATTCTTCGTCAGTATATTCTGTTCGATCCGTTATAGGGTGTTTATCAAGTAATGGCCAAAATTCTACCCAATACTCGGCTATGCCACTTGGATTCTTATTACTCGTATATCCATTATCAATAAAATAGGAGTTAACAGTTTCCCACGAAAAGCGTTTCACTTGTTTGCCATCGATACAAATCTCGAAGATATGGCACCCGTCCATTCCGACATAAGAAGTGCAGCCATATCTAATTCTTCCTCGCAACGATTCTGCAAGCATCTCCTGTTCCAAGTATTTCCTCATTCCGCTCCAAGAACCAAGTATTTTACTCATTCAATCACCGCCTTTTTCTTCATTATATCATAAAAAGAAAATAACAGCAACTTGTATCAAGATTACTGTAAAAATGAAATATTTGCCTTGTGGCAAACATGAAATAATTCACTTCGTGAATTGTGAAAAATGAAATAAATCCTCTCACGCCCGCAGGTATTTCACATTGCGAAGCAATATTTCACACGCGAAGCGTATTTCACAAATCCCGCAAGGGATTTATTTCATTGAAAAGAACCCGCATTTGTCTATGACAAATGTGGGTTCTTTTCTGGCGGAGACGGTGGGATTCGAACCCACGTGCCGGCTCATCACCGACAAAACGATTTCGAGTCGTTCTCGTTACGACCACTTCGATACGTCTCCATATTTTATGAGCAAAATTATTATAGATTGTAAAGTGCGATTTGTCAAGCGAATAAATATAAAATTATTTATTGAGGTTTTGATATTTTCGTAGTATAATATATTATATTTGTGTAGGCGGTGAAAAAATGTTCGCAAAGGTATATAGCGTAGGTCTTTTTGGAATGAATTCGTACGTGGTTGAGGTTGAGGCTGACGTATCACGCGGTCTTCCTGCATTTGATATCGTTGGCTTACCTGACGTGGCTGTCAAGGAAGCGAGAGATAGGGTGCGTTCTGCTATTAAAAACTGTGGCTTTAAATTCCCAACCGGTCATATTACCGTTAACCTTGCTCCTGCCGACCTTAAAAAGGGTGGCTCTCATTATGATTTACCTATCACACTTGCGATTTTGCTTGCTTCTGACCAAATTAGAGTAAACGTCGATGGCAAGGCCTTTATTGGCGAGCTTTCACTTGACGGTCATATTCGTCCCGTTAACGGTGCGCTTGCTATGGCCATTACCGCACATGATGAAAATCTTAAGTCCTTATTTTTACCAACCGATAATTCCGCAGAAGCATCGGTTGTGGACGGCATTAACGTTTATGGTGCCGATACCCTTAAAGATATTTTATTGCATTTAAACGGTGTTACAGAGCTTGATAGAGCGATTAAACCTGATTTTGTTGTTGAAAATATTAGTGAGATTCTTGATTTTTGTGACGTGCGCGGACAGGCTCAGGCAAAAAGGGCAATGGAGGTTGCCGCAGCCGGAGGGCATAATATTTTATTAATAGGTTCGCCCGGCTCCGGTAAAAGTATGCTTGCAAAGCGTATTCCTACAATTTTACCTGAAATGACCTTTGAGGAAGCTATAGAAACAACTAAAATTCATTCCATTGCAGGTGTGCTTGATTCAAAATATCCATTAGTTCGCCGACGTCCTTTTAGAGCGCCTCATCATTCGATTTCTGCTTTCGGACTAACGGGTGGCGGCACTATTCCACGTCCCGGTGAAATTTCGCTTGCTCACAACGGAGTTTTGTTTTTAGATGAGCTTCCTGAATTCGGCAGGTCGACTATGGAGGGGCTTCGTCAGCCGTTGGAGGACGGTAAGGTAACTATTTCACGAGTTTCGGGCTCTTTAACGTATCCGAGCTCTATTATGCTTGTTGCGGCTATGAACCCTTGTCCTTGCGGATATTTTGGCCATCCTACTCGCGTTTGTACCTGCAGTTCAAAGACTGTTCGACGTTATCTTAACCGAGTGTCGGGACCTTTGCTTGACCGTATGGATTTACATATTGAAGTACCGCCGGTAGATTTCGATGCGCTTAATTCCGAATATAAAGAAGAGCCTTCCTCAGCTATAAGGGAGCGTGTTAATAAGGCTCGCCAAATTCAGCAGGAGCGTTATAAAGGCACGGGGATATCCTGCAACGCAAGGCTAACCGCTTCTATGCTTAAGGAATATTGCGTTATGACCGATGAGGCCGCCGAAATACTTAAAAACGCTTTTGATAATTTGGGAATGTCGGCAAGGGCTTATGACCGTTTATTAAAGGTTGCGCGTACAATAGCAGACCTTGAAGGAATGGAAATAATAGACCTTGTACATATTGCACAGGCTATTCAGTTCCGCAGTCTCGACAGAAAGTATTGGGGTGTCGATGATGAATATTAACGCGCATACTGTTATTATCGGAGGCGGCGCTTCGGGTATGTGTGCCGCAATTTTACTAAAAAGAAGCTTAAGAAATGAGAATATAGTTATTCTTGAGGCATTAGACAGAGTTGGAAAAAAGCTGATTGTAACCGGTAACGGTCGCTGTAATATAACCAACGCAGTCATTGAGCCTTCACGATACCACGGAAATGCGCCGGAATTTTGCCATAACGCTCTTTTGAAGTACGGACGAGAATTTACCGAGGATTTTTTCAATAGCATCGGTGTACCGCTTATTGAAGGCGATAACGGCAAATTGTTTCCGTACAGTCTTCAGGCTTCTTCTGTAGTTGATGCTTTAAGGCTTGAAATTGCGGCTTTGGGAATAAACGTTTTAACCGATACATCGGCGCAAAACCTATTAATAGATAAAAATGGGTACAAAATAATTTGTGCTAATAACGAGTTGACTTGTGAAAACGTAATAGTAGCTACGGGTGGCTTAGCAGGCGGAAACAAGCTTGGAAGCTTTGGAACGGGTTATAAGCTGCTTCGTGAATTAGGCTTTAGTCTTGTAGAAGCTTATCCGTCACTTGTTCAGCTTAAAACCGATTTAGCTCCCATAAAGGCGCTCAACGGTATTAAACAAAATGCCACTGTTACATTATGCATAAACGGTAAAAGGGTTCGTAGTGAAACCGGTGAATTGCTTTTCACAAAATACGGTATTTCCGGTCCTCCCGTTCTCCAGATTTCACGTCAGTCATATTTAAAGGCTGAAAAAATCGTTAAAATTAATTTTATGCCTGAATTAAATTTTAATGAGGTTTTAAATTTTGTTAAGGAAAGAAAAAAACTGTTGGTTGGCAGAACGGCCGAAACCTTCTTTACGGGTGTTTTCCCGAAAATGCTCGGCTTAACTATACTTAAAATATGCGGTATAAATATTAGTGAGTCGGTTAGTGAATTCACCGATAAGCAATGCCGCGCTTTGGCTGAGCAAATATATTCCTTTACTTTAGCTGTTACGGGAAATAACGGAATGGAAAATGCACAGGTAACTTCGGGTGGTATTTCAACTGCTCTGTTTAACGATGGAACTATGGAATCGAAACGATACAAGAGATTGTACGCTACAGGAGAAGTGCTTGACATAGACGGTGACTGCGGTGGTTTTAATTTGCAATGGGCGTGGTCAAGTGCCGCAGCTGCAGCGTTTGATATTGTAGGTAAAAGCAAATGATAATTGTTCAAAATGTATTTTTGAGTTTGGATTCAAACTTAAATAATGCTGCAGAAATTACTGCTAAGGCTTTAAAATGTGATATTAACCGCATTAAAGAAGCGAGGCTTTTTAGAAAATCAATAGATGCCAGAAAAAAAGACGACGTTAAGTTTTGTTGTTCTTTTATTGTTCGACTTGAAAAAGAAATTGAGCGTAAACTAATAAAAAACAATAAAAATGTATCTCAATACATTCCGTTTTCTTATAATTGGCGGCGCCAAGCTAAAACTGATATCCGTCCGGTTGTAATTGGATTTGGTCCTGCCGGAATGTTTGCGTCGTTACTTCTTGCTCGTTCAGGCCTTAAACCTATTGTGCTTGAGCGGGGAGAAGACGTTGATAGCAGGATTAAAACTATTGGCGATTTTTTTAACGGCGGTGCTCTTAACACCGAATCAAACGTTCAGTTTGGCGAGGGGGGAGCCGGTACCTTTTCCGACGGCAAGCTTAACACAGGTATTAAGGACGAGCGTTGCAGGACGGTTATTGAAGAGCTTGTGTATTTTGGTGCTCCCGAAAAGATTCTCATTGATGCTAAGCCGCACATCGGTACCGATATTTTAGCTAAAATTGTGAAAAATATTAGGCTTGAAATTATTCGTCTCGGCGGCGAGGTTAGGTTTAATTCAAGAGTTGACTCAATAAATTTTGACAGCGAAATTAATTCAATAGTATTAAATGATGCTTCAATTATAAAAACAAATAAAGTGATTATTGCTACGGGTCATTCGGCACGTGATACTTACGAAATGCTAAAAAATAAAAATGTTTCAATGGTTAAAAAGCCGTTTGCGGTAGGTGTGAGAATTGAACATCTGCAAAGCGATATTAATAAAGCTTTATACGGAGATTTTGCAGAGCATCCTGCTTTAGATGCTGCCTCCTACAAGCTTGCTGTACATTTGGATAACGGCAGGGGAGTGTACACCTTTTGTATGTGTCCGGGCGGTGAGGTTATTAATGCTTCCAGTGAACTTAATTCTTTAGCTGTTAACGGAATGAGCAATAGCTTGAGAAACGGTGTTAACGCGAACAGTGCATTGCTTGTCGGCGTTTTACCCGATGATTTTCCCGAGGATGATGTTCTTGCCGGATGTAAGCTTCAGCGTGATATTGAAAATCGAGCATATAACATTGCAAAAGGCAAGGTGCCCGTTACTACTGTAGGCAGTTTGTTGTATAATAGTGTAAATAAATTCGGAAGGGTATTGCCTACTGTCAGACCTGAAACTCAGTTTTGTAATCTAAATGAAATTTTTCCTTCATATATTGTGGAATCTATAAAAGAAGGTTTGCCTTTGTTAGATAAAAAGCTTCAAGGCTTTGCCGATAAAGATGCCGTCATTACCGCCCCTGAAACGAGAAGCTCAGCTCCCGTCAGAATTTTGCGTGATGATTCTTTTGAGTCGTTAACCGTAAAAGGGCTTTTTCCTTGCGGTGAGGGAGCAGGGTATGCAGGCGGAATTGTTTCTGCCGCCGTTGACGGTTTACGTTGTGCAGAAAAGCTTATTGAAGGATTGGGTTAGTTCTTTTTACTCATAATTTACAAAATATTATTATTAATTGGTTGTTTTATTGTATTTTATAACAAATTGTTGTGAATGATAAAAAAATAACAAAAAACTCTTGAAAATTTATCTGATTTAGGATAAAATAATACAAGCGAAAAAATGCATATTATTTAGGAGGTAATTCTCATGGTTAAAGTTGCTATTAATGGATTTGGCCGTATTGGCCGTCTCGCTTTCAGACAGATGTTTGGCGCTGAGGGTTATGAAGTTGTTGCTATCAACGACCTTACCAGCCCTGCAATGCTTGCTCATCTTCTGAAATACGACTCTGCTCAGGGTAGATATGCTCTTGCTGATACCGTTGCTGCTGGCGAGGACAGCATCACCGTTGACGGTAAGACCATTAAAATCTATGCTGAAAAGAACGCTGCTGATCTTCCTTGGGGCGAAATCAGTGTAGACGTTGTTCTTGAGTGTACCGGTTTCTACTGCTCTAAAGAAAAGAGCCAGGCTCATATCGATGCCGGCGCTAAGAAGGTTGTTATTTCTGCTCCTGCAGGTAAGGATCTTCCCACAATCGTTTACAGCGTTAACGAAAAAACTCTTACTGCTGATGACAAAATCATCTCTGCTGCATCCTGCACCACCAACTGTCTTGCTCCTATGGCTGATACTCTTAACAAGTATGCTCCCATTCAGAGCGGTATCATGACCACCGTTCATGCTTGGACCGGTGACCAGATGGTTCTCGACGGCCCCCACAGAAAGGGCGACCTTCGTCGTGCACGTGCCGCTGCTTGCAACATCGTTCCTAACAGCACCGGCGCTGCTAAGGCTATCGGTCTTGTTATCCCCGAGCTTAACGGCAAGCTTATCGGTTCTGCTCAGCGTGTTCCCGTTCCTACCGGTTCTACCACTATTCTCGTAGCTGTAGTTAAGGGTAAGGACGTTACCGTTGAAGGTATCAACGCTGCTATGAAGGCTGCTTCTTCTGCTTCCTTCGGTTATACCGAGGAACAGCTCGTTTCTTCTGATATTATCGGCATCACCTATGGTTCTCTCTTCGATGCTACTCAGACTATGGTTACTAAGATTGACGACGATACCTATCAGGTACAGGTAGTTTCTTGGTATGATAACGAGAACTCTTACACCAGCCAGATGGTTCGTACCATTAAGTACTTTGCTGAAATCTAATTAAATTTCAGTTAAAACGCCCTCATTCGAGGGCGTTTTTTTCTTTTTGTATTGTTTTTTTATTAAAAACGTATATAATAGTATTAAAATATTCGAAAGGTGTTTTATTATGCGCGCTGCAGGTATTTTAATGCCTATTTTTTCTTTGCCGAGTGAGTACGGAATAGGTTCACTTGGTAAAGAGGCTATTAGATTTATTGATTTTTTAAAATCAGCAGGGCAGAGCTATTGGCAAATTTTGCCATTATCGCCTACAAGCTTTGGTGATTCTCCTTATCAGTCGTTTTCCGCCTATGCAGGTAAGCCTTATTTTATAGATTTAGATTTATTATGTGAGGATGGATATTTGTGTAAGGAAGAATATTCGGGTATAGAATGGGGAGACGGTAAAAAAATCGACTATGCGGCTTTATACTGTAAGCGTTATGCCGTGCTTAAGCGAGCCTATCTGCGCTTTATTAAAAATCCGCCCAAGGATTATAGTCTTTTCGTTAAAGAAAATAACGCCTGGTTAGATGATTATGCGTTGTTTATGGCAATAAAAAATGCTAACGACGGTAAAAGCTGGGATAATTGGCCCGACGCGTTAAAACTAAGAAAAACAGATGCATTAACTGAAGCAAAAAAGATATATGCCGAAGATTATGAATTTTTTAAAGTGCTTCAGTATTTATTTAATAAACAATGGAATTTCGTTAAGACTTATGCAAATGAAAATGGCATAAAGATTATAGGTGATATTCCTATATACGTTGCTTACGACAGCGCAGACGTTTGGTGCGAACCGCAGCAATTTATGGTTGATAAAAACCTTCGTCCCGTTGAGGTTGCAGGCTGTCCTCCTGATATTTTCTGTGAAAAGGGACAGCTTTGGGGTAACCCGATTTATGATTGGGAATATATGAAGAATGATACGATTCCATATTTATGGTGGTGTCGCAGAATAGAATATACTTTAAAGCTATATGATGTTATTCGTATCGACCATTTTAGGGGCTTTGAGTCTTTTTATGCTATTCCTTTTGGTGATAAGGATGCAACAGGCGGACGTTGGAAAAAAGGTCCCGGTATTGAATTCTTTAATTACCTTAAACAGAAATTCGGTGAAATGCCTATAATTGCTGAGGATTTGGGCTTTCTAACCGATGATGTTCGAGATATGCTTTTACAGTCAGGCTATCCTGGTATGAAGGTATTAGAGTTCGCATTCGATTGCTCATCAGACAGTGAACATTTACCTCATAACTGTTATAAAAATTCGGTTGTTTATACAGGCACTCATGATAACGATACGGTAGTCGGTTGGCAGGAAACGCTTACAGCTGAAGAATTACGCTTTGTTAAGAAGTATTTGCGTGCTGAAAATGAGAATAAGCTTAATTGGCCTATGATTCATGCGGCTTTCGCAACTGCTTCCGATACTGTTATTATTCCTATGCAGGATTATTTGGGACTTGGCAGTGAGGGAAGAATCAATACTCCGTCAACTCTCGGCGAAAACTGGGGCTGGCGTATTGACGGTGGATGTATAAATGATTGGCTTGCACAAATTATTAAAGACGTAACCGAAGTTTACAGAAGACTACCAAATTTAAAAAAATCAAGCAGTTAACTGCTTGATTTTTTTGTTTTTGTGGCTCTGTATTCTCCCGGTGTCATCCCCGAAATTTTTAAAAAGGAACGGTTAAAGCTTCTAACCGTATTGAAGCCAACATTATAGGCAATCGTCGTTATTGTCTCATCGGTTTCAATCAACAGCTTTTGAGCCGCTTTAATGCGCAAGGAATGTACGTATTCATTAAAGCCCATTTTGACTTTTTCTCTAAAGATGTGAGAAATATAATACTTATTGATATGCAAATGCTCTTCTAAATCTTTTAAATGAATGTTACTGGCAAAATTATTGTTGCAATAGTCCATAATGCTGCTTAATATTTTTGGGTCGGTTTTACGGTTTGGAATTAACTCCATATTCATAAAAATCTCGCCGGCTAACAGCTTTAAATAGCCTGAACGTTTAAGGATAGAAAAATCATCATGGCGTCTGTTTTCATACATTTTTTGTATTAATTCTTCTATATATTCGAAATTACTTGGCGTATATATAGGGTGAAGCGGTATGGAAGTATCCAATATTTTATTTATTTCGGGCAATACTTGGCTGTTAAATATTAAAATACATACTTTAATAGGCTGTGATCTGTCGTAACAATAGTAATGACCCTGATTTGGAAAGGAAATAGAAAATTGCCCCTTGTTAATCGTATATGATTTAGAATCAATAATTGCGTCAAACGAACCATCGAAACAGTATATTAGTTCATATTCATTATGGAGATGGTTTTTATTAACAAGAGAATTAACGATATTAACAGTAATAGTAGGGTGGTTTTGTTCGTAAAACATACAATTCCCTCCTTTAGGCATATATTATCACATTTTTATATAAATCTCAACATTAAAACTGAATATTAACTGAATATGAACAAAAATATTGACATATTTTAAAAAATATGATAACATCACCTTGTATTAATTTAAGGAGGTCTTGCTATGAAAAAGACTGCAAAATTATCAAAAATAGCAATCTTAGTTGTAGCGGTATTAAGCATTCTTGCTTGCATCGTTATTCCTGCTTGTGCAACCGAAGGCGCAAGTGACGGCAGCGCTTCGGTTGAAACTCTCGCAGTTACCGAATTATACGTAGATGCTGATGGCAATGAGCTTGATTTAACCGTTTATGACGACGCTAAAACCTATCTCGACGCATATACTACCAATAAGGAGTTTGACGACAATTTTGACCAAAACGTTAAAATTGCAAAGGAGACCGTTAAAGCTGAAACACCCTTGTTCGGCGAATTTTGGGCCCTTTTACCTCCAATTATTGCAATTTTACTTGCTCTTATAACTAAAGAGGTTTATTCTTCTTTGTTTGTTGGTATAATTGCAGGTGGTCTTATGGCCGCAAACTTTAAGCCCCTTGCCGCTATGGATAATATCATCGGCGGCGGACTTATTGATGCTGTTTCCGGTACTTCCGGTATATTCCTGTTTTTGGTTATTCTTGGTGTAATGGTTGTTCTTATGAATAAATCGGGTGGCTCCGCTGCTTTCGGCAGATGGGCAGCCAAGAATATTAAATCAAGAGTTGGCGCTTCTATTGCAACATTTATTTTAGGTATACTTATCTTTATTGATGACTACTTTAACTGTCTTACCGTTGGCTCCATTATGCGCCCTATTACTGACAGTAATAAGATTTCAAGAGCTAAGCTTGCTTATCTTATTGATGCAACCGCAGCTCCTGTTTGTATGATAGCTCCCATTTCTTCTTGGGCGGCCGCTGTTTCCAGCTACGCTCCCGAAGGAGAGGGCTTAAAGCTTTTCATTCAGGCGATTCCTTATAACTTCTATTCACTTCTTACTTTTGTATTTATTATCACTATTACTCTTATGAAGTTTGATTACGGTCCTATGAAGCTTCATGAGGCTAATGCTTTAAACGGTGATCTCTTCACTTTCGGCAAGACGGACATTTCCGCTGACGACGATATTGAAAAAGGCAATGAAAAGGGTATTATTCTTGATATTATTTTCCCCATCGTTGCACTTCTTGTTTGTTGTGTTGCCGCACTCATTTACAACGGCAACGGTAACACCTT
>JAFVIF010000003.1 GCA_017474125.1 Clostridia bacterium | reverse complement strand
CTTGATGATAATGACAAACCCTATTACATAACACTAAAACTCGAACCGCTTGAAGGCGAGTTTTTAAGAAAACAGTATGATGATATTGTTCCAGGCTTTTATATGAATAAGGTTCATTGGAACTCTATCAAACCAGATGGCGAAGTTCCTGATGATTTATTAAGGGAATTAGTTGATAAATCATACAATCTTATTCTTAAAGGTTTTAGTAAGAAAAGACAACAAGAGATATTAAACGACTTATAAACAAACTTGACAATTTAATAAGAACAATAAACTTACAATCAGTTAATTAAATTTCAGTTCATCCGCAAGCAAACAAAAATCAAAAGGACTATGACATTTCGTGTGTCATAGTCCTTTTAAAATAATTTACACCAAGTTTGCACCAAAGCAAAAAACAAGGCAAAAAGAAAACCCCGAAAACCAAACGGTTTCGGGGAAGAGTTAGTGATATTTTGTGCTTCGCACAAAGTGATATTATGCCTTACGGCATAGTGATATTTTTGCATATGCAAAAGTGATATTATATTCGCCGCTAAAACTCGCGAAGCGAATATAACTCGGCAAATGCCGAATATAACTGCGAAGCAATATAACTCGCCGTAAGGCGAATATAGTTGTTCTCAAAGAGTAAAAAAACTCCCACAAACGTGGGAGTAATTTTTTATCTCTTTGAGAACTGGGGTGCACGACGAGCGCCTTTGAGTCCGTACTTCTTTCTTTCCTTCATACGAGGATCACGAGTAAGGAATCCGGCCTTCTTGAGCTCTGCGCGAAGCTCAGCATCACTCTGAAGTAATGCACGTGCGATACCGTGACGGATAGCACCGGCCTGACCGGTAACACCGCCGCCTGCAACGCGGCATACGATATCAAACTTTTCAGCAGTCTCGGTAAGTGCGAGAGGCTGACGAACGATAAGCTTTAAGGTTTCAAGACCAAAGTAATCGTCGATATCTCTGTCATTAATTGTAATTTTGCCTGTGCCGTTGTAAAGACGAACGCGAGCTACAGAACTTTTTCTTCTACCAGTACCGTAGAAATAAGGTTTACTTTCAAACATATTCTTTTGCTCCCTTCTTATTAGTCAACGAGTTCAGGCTTCTGAGCAACCTGCTTGTACTGGGTACCCTGATATACGTGCAGTCTGGTCAAAGCTTTTCTGCCGATAGTGGTGTCGGGAACCATGCCCTTAACAGCAAGCTCCATAGCCAGCTCAGGACGGGTGTTCATAAGAGTAGAATACTTAACCTCTTTTAAGTGACCGATCCAGCCGGTGTGACGACGATAATACTTCTGATCTAACTTCTTACCGGTAAGAACTGCCTTTTCAGCATTAATTACGATAACGAAGTCGCCGCAGTCCACGTTGGGTGTAAATTCAGGCTTGCCCTTACCGCGAAGTAAGTCGGCAACCTTAACTGCAGTACGGCCGAGGGGCTTGCCTGCAGCATCTACAATGTACCATTTACGCTGAACTTCAGCGGGTTTTGCCATAAATGTAGACATAATACTTCCTCCATAAATTATTCTTTAAAAATTTACCTTGAGTATACTACCACATTTATCTTCCCTTGTCAACACTTATTTTTCTAAAATTTAATTTAAAAAACGAAATCTACGTTTTTCTTCGATTTGCTTCGTTTTTCTCCGTTTTGCTCACTTGCGATTTTTAAAAATTTTCGATACAAAACGGGGAGAATAGCAAAATCCTCCCCATTTTGAACATTATTTACACTGTCGGTCGATTAAGGCTTTAATCTCCTTAACCTGTTCCTCGGTTAAATCCACCTGACCCTTTTCACTTCTTGCAAAGCTTTCTCTGAGATTAATTTCATATCCCAAGCCGAATTCGGTATCCACCTTTATTTCGGCATAACATTTACATACCCTTTCATTACTGTAATCAAGGTACAACAGCATATCGGTCAATTTAACCGAATCACCGCCCCAAAAGGTATACTCCCTATTATTTATCTTAATAGTAGTAAGGGTATTTCCGCAATAACCAAAAAAATCGTGGTCTACGGTTTGCTCGTTTTTTGTACCGAGGTGGATATGCGGAGTGTTAATTGGCGGCGACTGTGCTTCAGACGTACCTTCTCCCGCCGCCTCTAATACTGTAAATACCGCCAAAACAGATATAACCGCCATTAAAACTATCAGCAAAATTCTTTTCTTCATATATCTGCCACCAAGCCTATAAACAACGGTAGGTTGCTTTTATTATCCACTATCATATAAATAAAGGGGCGGTCAAGGATAACAGATTTGCCCTCTATAACCATTGCGGCCTCGTCATTCATTGCCACCTTTGTAACGGCGCCTGCCTTGGTGCCCTTTTCTCCTACTTCGATAAAGGTTTTATGAACAACGTCACTTATATAAATATTTCCTACCGAAGAAATAGCCATTTTCCGAAAATCAGCTTTGCCGCTGTCAAAAGCAGAGGGCATCCCCATTTTTGAAAGAACAGCTTTCATAGAAATATCATACTCATAAGAAAACTTCGGTAGACCTGCGGCAACTATACAGCCCTTTTTCTGCTCAACCGAAAGTATCTCTTCAATTCCGCCGTTTGAAACAAATTCGTATATATCGTTTTCTTCATTAGGCAATATAGCCAAAAAGGAATAATCTCCGTTTTTATAGTACTTTTTAAAGCCCTTTGCCTTACCGCTTTCAAGGTATACTCCCTCGCTTGAGTACATCATATCCACTATATTCCTTTCACCCGAATAAGAGTTAAAGGTATAGGTATCTACGTGGCTTTTCTCATACTCCTTCTGCCATTTAGCATCAAAAGCAAGAGCATTTATAAGATACATAACGGTATCAGAATTAATTTCATCTACTATTTTGTCTATCATACCGTCAGTATTTTTCTTAACCCAGTTATTTATATCCTTTTTGGCACGCTCGTCGAACTCAGTCTCGTAAACCTGCGCGCCAAAATAATCGGCGTTAGTCTGCAAAAAGCTTTCTTCAACCTTTAATCTGTTTTTATCGCTTCTGAACCATATAGAATTAGCAAGGTGGAATTTACTGTCATCATTACTCGTTAAAGAGCTTATATAGTTTTTAATATACGGATTAATGTCTTTACGGTCTGCTCCCAGCAGGGCGCTCATTTCCCTTTCGGTGTCTTTATCTGCACCGTTTAAGGTCATGGCAAGAGCCATATATACCGAAACAGGAGAAATAAGAAGGTTATTTCCCTTTTCGGCTTCTGCACAGTTTTTAAAAAGCTTTAAAGAAAAGCTCATCTGCTTCTTTTCCATTTCATTATCTATACCTATATAATTCGGTGTGGGCATAGGCTTTATATCCTTGGTTAAATCACTCGCCTTAATACCGCATGCGGAAGAGCAAAGCACTAAAACAAAAATGAGAAATAAACAAACCGTTCTTTTCATAAATAAAGCCTCCTTTTATTTAACTGCATCAAGCAAAGCCTGACGGTCTTTTTCATTCATAGAATAGGCAACACCGGTAGATTTATTTATAAGAGTATTACTGTTTATAACAAATTCCTCTTTGTTGCCGGATTCGGTTACAATGAATAGCCTTAAAGACATATCAGCCGAAGCATCAGTAGCACTTTGCGTTTTTAGAGAAACGTCAGCACCCTCATTTTCAAAAGCATGCAAATCATCGGTTGTGCCGTTAATAATAGCCTGAAGCGTATTTGTGATTTGAGCTATTTTATCGGAGTCGGTAAATTCTTTATCTCCGTATTTAATTTTTGCAATTTTTTCTGAAACACAAGGAAATTCCCCGTCAGCCAATAAATCGTAGTTTTCTTTTTCCGATACACCGTCACCGCTTCCGTTATTATTATAGCTGTCGGTTGATACGGGTGGAGCAATAAAGCTTAACGCCGTTACTCCTGCTAAAACGCATATACAAAACGCCAGCACAATAGATATTATTCTTTTACGCTTTTTAATACGCTTTTTACTTCTTATTAATATTTCTTCCTTTATTTCTTTCGGATTTCTCATAAAAGCTCCTCCTTCTCAAGTATGGTGCGAAGCCTTTCCTTTGCTCTGTACAGAAGATTATCAACCTGCTTTTTATTCTTTTTCATAACCCGTGCCGCCTGCTCATAGGAAAGGGCTTCAAAGTATATAAGATATACCGCGGTACGCATTTCCTCGGGCAGCTCCTTTAAGGCGTTAATAAGCCTTTGGTCGGCCTCGTTTTTAATAACCGTTTCCTCGGGTAAAACACCGCCGTCGCTTATTTCTTCATTAATAGGCGTAAACCTTATAAGACTGCGCCTTTTAATAAAGTTTAAAGCTCTGCTTCTTCCTATCATAAATAAGTAGGTTTTAAAGGATACCTTAAAATTATACCTTCCCTTATGTACTATTAAATCGGAAAAGGTATCAATAGCAATATCCTCTGCCGCGGCAGTATCGTTTACAATGCGGTCAATAAAAAACACAAGCTTGTTAAAATATTCCTCCATTAAAGCATCGAAGGCAGATTCGTCACCATCCAGGAAACGGCGGTAGCTACTTGCACCGTTGTCCATAAACAGTCCTCCTAATGAATCTCTCTGTCTATTATACAACCGAAAATAGAAAAATCCTTATCTTTTTTTAATTTTATTTAAATTTGCGGGACGATGTGGGCATCGTCCCCTACATTTATTAACAAAAACTCTCCGTCCAAATAGCGTGATGCTCTTAACGGAGCATTCACGCTAAACGATGTTTGCCCTCACGGGCAAATGATGTTGCCTGCGGCAGTGATGTTCACTGCGTGAATGATGTTGTGCCTTCGGCACAGTGGGCAAACATCACATCATTGCGAGCTTGTATTTGCGTAGCAAATGGCGAGCAACATCATTATGCGGAGCATAACATCACTTTTGCGTCAGCAAAAACATCACTAACAGAAAAAAGAGAGGACATTTCGGGATTTAAGCCGATTTGTTCTCTCTTTCTGCTTGTGTTAAGGGTTTGGGCTTAGCCCATTTGCGTTTGACCGGTCAAATGCGATGCTCGCACTTTTGTCAAAGTGTAAATTTTCCGCTAAGGATACCACCCTATGAACGGAGAGTTTTTGTTAAATACTAATGGTATAAACAAAATGAATGTCCTTATCGTCAAAGCGATATTTTTCCTCCAAAGCGGGGCCGCAGGAGTTACTTCCTATACCGGAATTCTTATAGTCAATTCTCACATAGGTTGCTTTACTTTCACCAATTTCGTCGGTGTGCTTGGCCTGTATAAGCTGCTCAATGCTATACTGAGAAACGTTTGCCTCGAAGGTGCTTTCAGCCTTAAAGGTAATTCTGTCTTCAAGAGTAAGCTCTCTAACTCCAATATGGTTACCGTGTTCCTGAGGGAGAATGTAGTTTACGTATTCATCCTTTGCTCTGCTTACGTACCAATCAAGAGCGCTGCAGTTATGAAGGTCTGCATAGCTTTCCTCGGGGCCCATACCAAAGTAATCAAATTCCATATTCTTATTCTTGAAGGCAAAAACGAAGCCGAGACGCTGCAGCCAAATACAGCCTTCTCTTATCTTACCGTCAAGCTCAACCTTAACGGTACCGTCCTCGCCTATGGTATAGGCTACGCTATAACGGAATATGGGAGCACGGGAAATAGGAGCAAGAGAAGCCTTAAAGGTAATCTTATTGCCGTCAATAATACTGTCGTAAACGTTGTACCAGCAATAGTTAAGGTTTTCGCCGGACCAAACGTCCAGCTTTAACCATTTAGCCTTCATATTCTTTTCATTATCGGTACAAGCGCGATAAGTAGATATTTCGGTAGGAGCGTAAAGCTGTTCCTTGCCGTCAATAATCATACTGTCAATATTGCCGGTTTGCTTATTAAAGGTATACTTAAAGTTTTTGCCCTCGGCATAAATATACAAACCTTCTTCATATATTTTTGCGCTGCCGTTGATTTCAGCTAAAATGCATTCCTTTTCTGCTTCAATTTCCTGCTGAAGAGTACCAAGCTCATTGCCGTTTGCGTCGGCAAGAGTAACGTTTACGGTACAAGCGTATTTGCAGCTTTCGGGGAAGGAGGCCTTTGTTTCAATAATACCGCTCTCGTGAGGAGCAATATCGAGAACCACGGTATTTTGTTCAAGCACCTCGCCGTCGCAGGAAAGCACATAGGTAAGCTTATATTCATTAAGATTGGTAAAGTCAAAGCGGTTATCTACCTTAATTTTACCGTTTTCATACTTAAAACGGAAGGGAGCGTAAGCGGCTTTTGCTTCAAGAGAGCCTGCCTTTAAGCTTCTGTCGGAGAACACAAGACCGTCACAGCAGAAGTTGCCGTCGTGGGTAAGCTCACCCTCAAAGTCACCGCCGTATTTCTGAACGCCGTCAACTATAACGGTATGGTCGCACCATTCCCAAATACAGCCGCCCACAAGAGCAGGATGACTGTAGAACTTTTCAACGTAATCAAACACGTCTCCTGGGCCGTTACCCATAGCGTGGGCATACTCGCAAAGGAATATAGGCTGATTTACAACGTTTTCGTCAACCCATTTGTCAAGGGTAGAAAGAGAAATATACATTCCCGAATGGAAATGGGCTCTTCTCATATCAACCTCTGCCTTTTCCCTGTCAGCTACAGCCTGCTCGTATTTAGCTTTAGCTTGCTCTACGTTTTCGTTTCTCTTTTCGGCAAGAAGCAATTCTTCCTTAGCCTTTTTAAAGCCTGCGTCCCAACGGTGGAATGCACGGGCAGCATCCTCTGCGTGATAAAGACGCTTGGTTTCAACGGTAGCTAACCATTCGAGCATCGCAATATGGTTGGGGCCGTGGCCGCTTTCGTTACCCGTAGACCACATAAATATGGAAGGATGGTTTTTATCTCTGTGATAAGCTCTTGCCATACGCTCAACGTGTTCGTCCTTCCATTCAGGCATAGAGCAGGGCCATTCACCGCTTTCAACGTCATAGCAGTAAGGAACGTTAGCGTAACGGCGAACAAAGCCGTGAGTTTCAATATCGGTTTCAAGAACAACGTAGAAGCCCATTCTGTCACAATAGTCCAAGAAACGGGGAGTAGGAGGATAGTGGGAGGTTCTGATACAGTTAATGTTCAGCTCCTTCATTATTTTAAGGTCGTTAATGATATCCTCATCACTCATTACCCAACCGTTTTCGGGGTGGGAATCGTGGTGGTTAACACCCTTAAGCTTAACAGACACGCCGTTTACCAAAAATTCGTTATTTTCGTTAATTGAATAGGTTCTGAAGCCTACGTTTTCGAAAATAACCTCCCCTGCCTTTTTAAGCTCAATTTCATAAAGGTAAGGCTTTTCGGCATTCCATAAAACGGGGTTCTCAACCTTAATGGCGGCTACACCGTTTTCATCGGTAACTGTAGCACCGATAACCTCGCCCTTATCATAAAGGGTAACGTCGGTTTCGGGAGCGGTTTTAACAATAACGGTATCGTTATTTTCGGTTTCAACGGCAAAGTCAACAATATGACCAACGGGGCGCTCCAAAACGTAAACGTCACGGAAAATACCGTTACAGCGGAAAAAGTCCTGATCCTCAAGATAGCTGCCTACACACCATTTATATACGGCAACCCTTACGGTATTTTTGCCCGCATTTACAAACGGGGTAATATCAAATTCTGCTTGAAGGTGGCTTCCCTGAGTAAATCCAACGTAATTGCCGTTTACAAAAACACTTGCACAGGTAGCTACACCCTCCATAACAAAGTAGGTTTCTTTATTGTTATCGGTAATGTTAAAATCCTTTTCGTAAATACCTACGGGATTTACGTTAAGCACGTAAGGAGGATCTATAGGAAAAGGATAGTTAATATTACAGTAATTAGGGTTTTCATAACCCGTATTCTGCCAGGTAGAGGGAACCTTTACTTTATCCCATTTGGCAATTTTTCCGTTAGTGTCAACCTCATCGCTGTTGGCATAATAATTAAAACGCCATTCACCGTTTAAAAGGGTATAAACAGCTTCACCCTCGGGAATATAAAACGCGCGCTGAGGCAAACGGTTTTCACTGGTTTTTTCATATTTCTCATAGAATCTCATTTTTTAAGCACCTCGCCTTTCAAGGAAATTATATATTAGAGTAACGTAAAAATCAAGGACAAAAAGACAAAAGCAAAGAAAAAAGAAGCATTTGCAAAGAAAAGAATAAAGCCGAGGAATACCTCGGCTTTTGATTTATAGTTTGATTACCTTTCCGGTGGCAATACTTTCATAGCAAGCGTTCATCGCTTTAATGGTATCCTTATGCCAACGTAAGTTAATAAGCGGTGTTTTATGGTTTCTGATATTATCTACAAATTCATCAATAAGACCTATCCACTCATCAAAATAGGTATACTGAACGGTATAGCGGTCATTAGGACAACCGTTATGATAAACATTAGGACCGAAACAGTCAGCCATAACAGTACCTTTTTCACCGTTTAAAGTGATATTAACTTCCATTCTTTTAGGGAATACCTCCCAACCGGGGCCGGGCACCTTTATGCGTTCTTCCATTTTAGACCAGGACGGGTCAAGGGAAAAAATGGTGCCGTCCTTCATTTTGCCGATAACCGACAGCATATCCTCCTCTTCAATATCGGGGCGGATATTAGGAGCTACCTCGGCATAAATAGAATCAAACTCACTTCCGGTTATATGGCGAATCATATCAAAAATATGGGGATGGTCGCAAAGCGCACCACCACGAAAACGTGAATCACCCTCTTTAATTTGAACACGCTTGCCGTAGCTCTTTTCGGGAACGCCCTGCCAAGGGAATGCCCATACGGGAGAAAGTGTAATATTTGTTGCATTAAAGGACTTAATCTTGCCGATTTCCCCGTTTGCAACTAATTCCTTCATACGTGCAATTACAGGGTTATAATGCATTTCAAGCTCAATTTGGCAAACAAGATTATTCTTTTCAACAATATCAATCATTTCATCATATTCGTCCATATCGAAAGTAGGAATTTTCATTGAAAGAATATGAATTCCACGCTCTGCGCAAAGCTTCATCTGACGAAGATGATCGCTGTTTTCACTGGCCAGTACCACAGCTTCAATTTCGGGGTGAGCATCAAGCATTTCTATTTCGCTATCATAACAAGGGATACCGTCAACAGAGTTCAGGAAGATTTCTTTAACCTCATCATTAGCGGTAGCAACAGCCACCCAATCAAGCTTGGGATTGTCCTTTAGGGTTTGATAATATTTTCTTGTATGACCGTGAGTCATACTCATCATAGCAATCTTTAAAGGTTTCATCTTAAATTACCTGCCTTTCCCCTGATTCAACAGAAGCCTTTGCTTTTTTAACTAAAACTTTAAGGTTTTCATCAATTGCAATCATTTCGTCCTTTGTGCCTTTTTGAGCAATAGTAAACGCAGAACGGACAACTGCAATATCCTCTATTGAAAGACCGTAAAGCTCAAAGTCAACATCAGTAAATTTCTTGTTTTCTGCACCGAAAACATAAATCGAATCCTGCTTTAACTGAGCATCAACAACAACGTCACAGGCAATACCTCTTTGAGATATTATTTCGTGCTTATCCTTTGGAATTTCACCCTTTTTAAGGGTTGCAGAAATTTCAATTGTGCAAACAATTGAATCCTCTGCAGTTGCGATAACATTAAGTGTATTATCATTCTGCATAGCGGTAACCGCTACAATTTTTCTGCCTAATATGTACTGACAAATATCCAATTCTCTATAAAGCTCGGCAAAAATATCTGAGCCTTTTTCAACGATACGAGCAACACGCATAACGCTGATACCTACAAGTGTTCCGCCCCCTACTATGTTTTTAAGCTCAATAAATCTTCTTTCTAATCTGTGAGAAAGAATCGGTGTATCCTTACCTTCGATTACTGCAGTTTTACAGTCTTTTAAAACTGCTTTTGTTTCTACTGAATACTTATCAAGCAGAAACTCTAATTTTTCCTGAAATACTTTCATAATATCCTCTCCTTAAAGCATTTTTATTCTGGGCTTGTATTTTTCTAAATAAGCCGCATTTTTCTCGTCTCCGCCCGGTGTATTAGCACTTGACCAAACAGGTGGTGTTATACCTCTTTCTATACATTGTTTAACACATTCAATTTCAAGCAAGTGTGCAATATAGAAATCAATAATGTTTGATACAGGCGCAATAGGTGTATCAAGTCCGGGTACATTAACAACCGCATCGCCAACAGGGTTAAAATCATCAATACAAACATCCGCATAATCGAAAAGATTTGTTTTATTGGGGTGACGAATAAAATGATCCTTTGGCATTTCTTCTTGCCAATATGTACTTGAAATCGCAATTATTTTAACACCGTTTTTCTTAGCTTCCATAACCGCGTCAATAGTTGCAGGGTTAATACCGATATTGTGGAACACAATAAGAAGGTCATCCTTCTTAAGGTCGTAATACTTCATAATTGCGCTACCGTAATTAACTGTTCTTTCAAGTTCTAAATATTTTAAAGCCTGATTGAAAACCGAAAGACCTGTTTCCATAATAGGATTAATACAGGAAAGTCCACCTGCACGGAAGAACATTTCACCCATACAAAGAGTGGTATGCCCACCACCGCCATAAACGTTTATAAGACGGTCGTTTTCAATAGCATCCGCCATTAAAGCTGCGGCTTTTTTAATGTTTTCTCCCTGAGTTTCGTTTACAATTTTAAAATTTTCCATTAGGCTCTCAAAATAACCGAAATCATTCATTTATTATCGTCCTTTCAATTTCTTCTTTAGTTGGAATAGCATTTAAAACACCTTTTTTAGTAACACTAAGTCCTGAAGCACAAACTGCATACTTACAGGATTCTTCAAGTGTCTTACCCTCAGCTAAACAGACCGCGAGAACACCGTTGAAGGTATCCCCTGCACCTGTTGTGTCGACAGGTTTAACATCAATCGCTTTTATAAAGATGTTATCATTTATACTGCAACCTTTTTTGCCTTGCGTTGTTATAACATTCTTAAAATGAGTTTTATTTATTGCTTTGACCTCTTGTTCATTAGGAGTTACAGCAAAAACCGATTTTGCTATTTTTTCAGGTATAAGTCTTATCGGTGCGGGGTTTAAAATAACCTTAACATTATGCTTTTTAGCTATCTCTACCGCAACCTCATTTACTTCTTCCGGTACTTCATGTTGCAAAAGCAGAATATCACTACTTGCGATTTCTTCTTCGAAAGAAATTACATCAAAGGCAGAAAGTTCTGCGTTTCTGTAACCTGTAACCTGATTTTCACCACTTTTATCGGTAAGTATTACCGCAAAGGTCGTTTTAAGTCCATTTTTAACCGAAAAAAATCCGTTAATTCCAAAAACTTTTGCGGTTTGTTTACACTTTTCGCCGTCGGCATCATCACCAATAGCACAAAGAAAAGAAACTTCCGCTCCCATTTTGGCACAAGCTATCGCCTGATTAATACCCTTACCGCCAATCTCTTCATAAACGCTATTGGCAACTAAGGTTTCGCCTTTTTCGTGAAAATGGTCAACGTTCATAAAAATGGAGTTTCCGCAAATTCCTATAACTGAAATTTTAGCCATTCAAACTACCTCATAAATGCTTTATTCTTGGCAGATATTTTTTGATTAACGATTTGTTAAACTCTGCGCCGCCTTCAATATTACCGCTTTTGTAAATAGGCAATTCTGCGCCATTTTTTGCCGCTATTTCTGCACCCTCAATTAAAACAGACTGCAAAATAAACGAACTCGCGGCAGTTGAAACACTACCCATTTTAACTTCAGTGCCGGTGATATCCATAACTGCATCCCCGTGAGGAACACAGTTATCAATATACATATCACTACACTCAAAAAGTTTAGGTGTATCGGTCTTATCATCAAAATAAGCAGATGATACAACCGAAATATTAGGAATGCCGTTTTTAGTAGCTATTATAGCCATTTCGCAAGGAACAGCATTTTTACCGCTTGTTGAAACAGTTATCAAAACATCATTTTTTGTTATGCAATATCTTTCAAAAATGCTTTCGGCAATACCACTCATTTTCTCCATTTTGCTGCTCTTTGCCGCGCCGTTGTGAAGCATCAAATCAGTATCAAGCATAGCGCTCACATTAACAAGACCACCTGCTCTGTAAAAACAGTCAAGCCCTATTAGATGCGAATGACCGCAACCGAAAATATAGATTATACCGTCATTTTCGATTACTTTTGCTACTATTTTTGAAGCAGATTCTATTTTTCCTTTTTGAGTGGTTTTGATTTTATTTAAAATGTTTATTATTTCAGAATAATAGTTTTCAAAAATCATTTTTTAAGAACTCTCTTATAATTTCTGCCAATGTTATCCCAAAGCTCAAGCGGGTCTTTTGCGGCGACAGAAGTTCCGTAACCGCCGCGGTATGTCCAGGTAGCAAGGCGGTCAACACCTAATTCCTCGTACATATCAACAACCTTGTCAATTTGGCTAAAATCATCGGGGCGCTTGTTGTAACCCATAAGCCAACGCTCACTTTGTTTGCCGTACTTTTTAGCCATAGCAACTGTTCTTTCGGTAATTTCACGGAAGAAGCTTTCAGGTAACGACCAATTAATTATAGTAGTTGAGAAAACATCGAAATAAGGACAGGAAGCCACCATATCCCAATTATCATAACCGCGAAGCTCTGTTACGTAGTAGCTGTTAAGGGTTGCATGAACGCAGCAGGTGATTTCAAGCTTAGGGTTATATTCCTTAAGGGCTTTAGATGTATCACTAAGGGTAAAGAGAGCTTCACGCCAGCGGAACTGCTTAACATCGTCATTCATAAATTTAGGCATTTCGTAGCCATAATATTCTTCAAATTTTTTCATACACTCAGGACAGCGGCAAGCCCAATCATCACCGGCACCGCCTGTGATAGATGCGTAAGATTTAGGATAAGCATAGTGGGGCTCATCCCAAAAGAATCCGTCAACCTCGGTATTCTTAGCTATTTTAAGACAGATATTCTTGAAATAATCGCGGAAAGAATTTGTGTTGAAGCAAGCGGCATTTAAAACTTCACCTGTGTAGGCAGAAACCTGACGGTGATGAATATTGTTCTGCAGGAAAAGACTTACCTGCTCGCCACCGAAGTATTTACCAATTCCCCAAGGGTCTGCAATAACACGAAGACCCAATTCGTGAGCCGCTTTTACAATGTTGTTGATATTTGGAAACCAAAAGTCCATATCAAATTCTGTAATAGCAAGGATAACGGTATCACAACCATGCTCCTTCATTTCTTTAAAATCCGAAATAGCGTGCTCAACGTAGTTTATTCCGTAATAGCTTACGGCTGTGTGCTTAATTGACATATTTTTTCTCTCCTTTGTTTTTACTGAAAACAGATAACTGTTCACAACTAAACTATAATACATTGAATATATAATATACAACTCATATTCCAACACAAAAGGTGGATTTTTTAACACTTGAAATTTGTTAAAATTCAGTTATAATTAAACAGAGGTGGATATAATGTTATGTAAAGGCGATAACCCTGTTTTACGTATTATAGGTGTGGAAAATATTAAATGGGACGTTGGAGATTTTAAAGTGGAGGCGCGTGAATATTCAGCGCTTGCTTTCAGAACAAGCGGCAATGCCACCCTTGTTATTGACGGCAAAAAATACTTTGTTAATACAAACGATATTCTTTACCTTCCGCAAAATATGAGCTACAACGTTCAATATACCGATTCCCAAATAATAGTTATTCATTTCATCACACAATACGACGACAAGGAAATTGAACTTTTTTCCTTTGAAAACAGCGAGCAAATATATAAATTATTCTTACAGGCTCTTATAACTTGGAATAGTAAGGAGCAAGGCTTTGCCCTTCATACTATGTCCTTTTTATACCGCATTTTAGCAGAGATACTTGAAAAAGAAACCAAAATCAATTTACCGTCTCACTTTTTAAAAGCGATTTCTATGATAAACACAGGCTATAAAAACAGCGACTTAAGCGTTAATACCCTTTGCGCCAAAGCGGGAATCTGTGCAACAACCTTTCGCCAGCTTTTTAAGAAGCATTATCAAAAAACGCCAACCGAATATATTACTTTACTAAGGCTTGAATACGCCAGAAATTTAATATCAAGCGGAAGTACAATAGAAAATGCATCACTTCTAAGTGGCTTTAACGACCCGAAATACTTTGCAAGAGTGGTTAAAAAGTATTTAAACTGTACCCCCAGAGAGCTTAAAACCTACGGAAAATAAAAAACCGATAGATTGATTTTTCAATCTATCGGTTTTAACCTTTAAAACAAAGTATTACAGCAGGCTCATATAAAGAGCAGTGATGTCTTCAACACTTGTATCCTTGGGGTTACCGGGACGGCAAGCATCGTCAAAAGCAGACTGTGCAAGGAAAGCAACGTCTTCCTTCTTTACAATATCCTTAAGGTCGGCAGGAATACCAACGTCAACAGATAACTGCTTAACAGCGTCAATAGCTGCTTTTCTGTATTCCTCAACGCTCATATTTTCGGTACCCTTAACGCCCATAGCGGCGGCGATGTACTTGTACTTATCGCCTGTTGCTTCAGCGTTATATTCCATAACGGTAGGAAGAATAATAGCGTTGGCAACACCGTGAGGAGTATCGTAAAGTGCGCCCAAGGGGTGAGCCATAGAGTGAACGATACCAAGGCCTACGTTAGAGAAGCCCATACCTGCAACGTACTGGCCAAGTGCCATACCTTCTCTGCCGTCGGCTTCGCCGTTTACTGCGGCACGAAGAGAACGAGCTATAATTTCAATAGCCTTTAGGTGGAACATATCGGAAAGCTCCCAAGCACCCTTGGTAATGTAGCCTTCAATAGCGTGGGTAAGAGCATCCATACCGGTTGCGGCGGTAAGACCCTTAGGCATAGTGGACATCATATCGGGGTCAACAACAGCAACAACGGGAATATCGTGAACGTCTACGCAAACCATTTTACGGTTGTTCTGCACGTCGGTAATAACGTAGTTAATGGTAACCTCTGCGGCAGTACCTGCAGTGGTGGGAACGGCAATAATGGGAACACACTTATTCTTAGTGGGAGCAACACCCTCTAAAGAACGAACGTCGGCAAACTCAGGGTTATTGATAATAATACCTATTGCCTTTGCGGTATCCATAGAGGAACCTCCGCCGATAGCTACGATACAGTCAGCACCGCTTGCCTTATAAGCTTCAACGCCTGCCTGAACGTTTTCAATGGTAGGATTGGGCTTAATATCACTAAAAATTTCATAAGCGATTTTTGCGTTATCAAGAACGTCGGTAACCTTTTTGGTTACACCGAACTTAATAAGGTCGGGGTCGGAAGCAACAAAAGCCTTTTTAAAACCGCGGGCAATGATTTCATCGGCAACTGCTGCTACGGCTCCTGCGCCGTGATAGGAGGTTTCGTTAAGTACAAATCTGTTCATTTTTACACATTCCTTTCGGATTTATTTTTCTTTATTATACTATAATATAACATACAATTCAAGTTTTTTGTTATTAATTTAACATAGTTTTAAAAAATAGATGTACAATATTCTAAGAAGTTGTGTTATAATGAATATGTTCAATTACCCTTGGTAATTGTTTGCGAATTCAAAGAATTCGCAGTCGAAATAAGGCTTTGCCATGTTTCGACATCAACATAGTCATTATAGGCGCAGGAAGCGTAGTTACCAATGATATCCCCTCTAACGTTGTAGCGGTGGGAAACCCCTGCAAGGTTTTAAGGGAAATCGGAGAAAGGGATCGAGAATACTATTTTAAAGACAGAAAAATTGATAAAAGCATACTTTAATTGACAAAACAAAATTAAAATGCTACTATAGTACATATATTTTAAGGGTATTTTAGGAGGAAATAAAAAATGTTTTGCAGTAGATGCGGTAAGGAAATTAATGCTTCTATAGCTTTTTGTCCGTCTTGCGGACAGCCCACTGGCTTAAGTGCAGCTCAGCCTGTTGTAAGCGAGCCTATAAAAACAGAGCAGACAGAAACTGCTGTACAGCCTATTTATATCCCTGAGAATAATTACGCGCCTGTAGTCCCCGTAGCAGCTCCCAAAAAGAAACGCTTAGGTCTTATTTTAGGAATAACCATTCCTGCGGTTATCCTTGTATTAGCAATTATTATAGGCGCTGTATTGTCTATGGGCGGCGGCCTTTTCGGCCCCTCTAAGGCCGACCTTCAAAAGCAACTGCTTCGTGATTGGAGCAGAGTTGAAACCGGAAGCGGCTCCACCTACACCTTAAGGCTTGACTTTACAAGTGATGAAATTAAGTATATATTCGACGGCTCCTACATTGACCGTACCATAGCAACCTACGATTACGAGGTTGTTGACGGCGACACCATTAAGGTCGAAGGCTTCGGCAACGTTGAGGTTGAATTTAACGATGAAAAAACAATGATGATCTTTACTCCCTCTATTACCGACTCCGAAAGCAAGGAATACTGGTACAATTTTGATTAGTAAATATAAAAAGTGTGGCACGAAAATTCGTGCCGCACTTTTTATATACCGAGAAGCTTTTCCGCGTTCTCGTGGGTTATTTTTTCCATATCCGCTTCGCTTAAATTAAGGCTTTTAAGCAAACGCATTTCCATATTTTTAGTATGCCACGGAGAATCGGTGCCGAAAAGCAATTTGTCGGTGCCGTGTTTTTCTGTTATTTTTTCGGCATAGTACTTTGCCATAACTCCGTAGCCGAAGGAGGTATCGAAATAGAGGTTTTTACCGCATAAATATTTTACTACCTCTTCGCCGCAGTCAATTCCTCCCCAATGAGCCGCAATAACGGGAGAGCCGAACCATTCCAGCGCCCGCGCCATTTTTTCGGGAGTGGCGCCGTAAGGGGGAGCAAAGCCGTAATCAACACCTGCGTGAAAAACCGTAATAAGTCCTAATTCCGATATCTTTTTATAAATAGGCTTCATTTTTATATCGTCTACGTTAAAGCCCTGATAATCAGGATGAAATTTTATTCCCTTAAGGCCAAGTGCCTTTATTCTCTCAAGCTCCTCGTTTACGTTTTCACTGTATGGGTAAACCGAGCCGAAGGCGAAAATACTTTGGTTATCGTTTATAAAAGCGGCAAAATCATTTACACTTTTTTGCTGATGAGCATTTGTTGCAATACTGAGTACTACCGCCTTATCTACTCCCTGCTCCGCCATTAAGCCTTTAAGCGACTGAAGGCTTCCGTTTGTATGCGGATAAAGGCCGCCTGCAGAAAAGGAAAGCTTTTCTATAGCCCTTTCGGCTATTTTTTCGGGAAAGCAATGTGTATGAAAATCTATAATCATTTTTATCACCTTTAAGGATTATACTCTTATTTTTTCCATACTTCAAGGGTTTAAACCCTGTCTTTTTTCCATTTTTCGCCAGTTAATAAAGCCGTATATATCGTTAACCAAAAACATAACAAAGCACAAAACCATAGCAAAATATGTAAAATCGGAAAAGGCCGCTATTATCCAAAGAATAATAAGCACAATATCGTTAGCGGCATAGCACAGGGCATAAAAGGGGCTACGCATAAAGGTTAAATAGGAAGCTAAAAAGCTGGTAGTTACCGAAACGGTGCTGACTATAAGGCTTGCATTACCCAAAAAGCACAAAATATAATAAAAAGCTATAGTGGTAATAATACACATAGCCGCCATAAAGACAACCTGCCGCCTATTCATTTTATAAACCCTTACCTCTTTCGACTTTTTATAGGGATTTTTTATCCAGGTAATAACCGCCGCAACCGCCATGGGTGAGGTCATACACAAATAGGTTATCATTTCGCCGTAATATTTAAAATGATATGAAACTATGCCGTAAAATACGGCGAACACTACCGTTAGCACCTGACCTATCACAAAGCCCTTTGCAACGAAAATAAGCGCTGTTACACCTATGAGAGAAGCAATAAGGCTTAAGAGATTTCCCCTGCTTATTAAAAAGGAAAGGGTTACGGCAGTTACCGATACCGCCCATAGTATTTTTTCAAATTTAGTAAGCTCCTTAAACATAAGTCCTCCGTAAAAAAAGCATCCGAATACACATCTTCTAAGACCTAACGATGTGTAAACGAATGCTTAACATTCTCTACCCGGTGGCAGAATTTTTTATTTTTAGTAATTATACAGCTAAATCACCCAAAAATCAAGTCATTTTAAACCAAACAAAGCTAAGAGCAAGCAATGCAAAAAGCATTAATAAATAAATTATTACACAAAAGTGCAATATAGCTTTATAAAAATTATTCTTCATATTTTTGCCTCCCTTATATTTGTTGACAATATATAAAGGAAATATTCACTGTTGAATAAAGTCGAAAAATATGGTAAAATGCAGGTATCAAAAAAAGAAGGAATGTTTTATGCTACATTTAAAACACTACAGCGGTCATATCCGCAACCATAAGGCCCTTTGTAAGGAGCTTAATATTTCTCCCCTTCCCCGCGAAGCCCGTGAGGAGGCTATAATTTTGGCCGCCTACAAAAAATGGGGCACAGAAATGGCAAATCATATTTACGGTATGTTTGCCTTTGCAATTTTCGACGACGAAGCAGACACCCTTTTCTGCCTTAGGGACCAGTTTGGTACCAAGCCCTTTTATTATTACGAAACCGAGGACGGCAGACTGCTTTATTCAACCTCTATAAGAGAAATTATGGAGCAGGACGGCTTTAAAAAGGAGCTTAACGACAAGCTTTTGCAAATATACCTTACCATGACCTATACAACGGGTGAGGAAACCTTCTTTAAAGGCCTTAAAAAGCTTTTACCCGGAAGATACCTTATCCGTAAAAACGGCAAAAATGAAATAACCAGATATTGGAAGCCCACCTTTAACCCCGATAACAGCAAAACCAAAGAGGAATGGGCAAATGAAATTCATTCCACCCTTAAAACAATTATGGCAGAGGTTAAGGATGAGGACGAATACGTTGAAAGCTTTTTGTCGGGCGGTGTTGATTCCTCCTACGTGCTTGCCGTGTCGGATGCGCCCGGCGCCAATTCCTGCGGCTACGACGACAGCCGCCTTGACGAATCGGGGCTCGCTAAGGTTACCGCCGATATACTGAAAAGAAAATTCAACCGTTGTCTTATCACCCCCGAAGCATACTTTAATATCGTTCCCTACGTTATGTATAATATGGAACAGCCCTTAGGCGATGCTTCCGCCGTTGCCTTTGCTCTTGGCTGTATAGCTACCGCCAAGGGTACCAAAATTTGTTATTCGGGCGAGGGCGCCGACGAATTCTTCGGCGGCTATAATATGTACAGAAACGCTGAGCGCTACGGCGATAATTTAAAAACCTTCTACGTTGGCAACACCAACATTATGAAGGAGGAAGAAAAGAAACAAATACTTAAAAAGTATTACGACGATTTTCTTCCCATTGACCTTGTTAAGGATATTTACGAGGAAAACGAGCACCTTGACCCCCTTTCCAAAATGACCGACGTTGATATTCAGGTTTGGCTTGAGGGCGATATTTACTTAAACGTAGATAAAATGAGCCGCGCGGCAAATTTGGAGGTTCGTATGCCCCTTACCGATATACGTATTTTCGATATTGCTTCGCGAATCCCTGCAAGCCTTAAGGTAGACGAGGAGCAAAACAAAATTGCCCTTCGTACCGCCGCCGCAAAGGTTTTACCCGAAGAAATAGCCTTCAGGAAAAAATTAGGCTTCGTTGTTCCTATAAGAATGTGGATGGCCGACAGCCGCTATAACGGTGACGTAAAGGCTAAATTTAACAGCGATATTGCCGCCAAGTTCTTTAATATAGACGCCATAAACGCTATATTCGATGAATATATAGGCGGTAACAGTGATAACTGGCGCAAGGTTTGGACAATATACACCTTCCTTGTTTGGTACGAAGAATACTTTGTTAAACGCTAAAAAAACACTGTCTCACAATAACACTAATATTTTTATCTTTGAGATAGGTATCGTTTCAAAGTATGTAACCCACTATGACACTTTCAAACTTTGAAAGTGTCATTTTTTATATGAAAAAACGAGACACCTCGAGCAAAAGGTGTCTCGTTTCAGATAATTTCTATTAAATTAATTTTAAAAGTTCATCTGTTGCTTTTTCTGCATATTCATCAAATTTTCCAATATCGCGAAGATAAAACAGGATGGTATAACGATCACGCATAATAAGCGCGCGTTTGATGCCGGCAAGGATAGTCTCCCGTTTAACAACAGTAGGTGGAACTTTCATTTTTTTACAGAATTCTTCAACTGCGTTAAAATACGGAATATATTTTTCTATAAGTTGTTTGAGATGTGCATCTTCCGTTTCTTTATGCAACATCTTATACATAATTGCCACAAGTCGTGTAGCTTCGCAAACCTCCAGTCCGTGAAGATGAGGGGCATTTGCCGCTTCAACATCAAAAAGCTCCCATGCGTGAGCTATTATATGTTCCGAGCCTGAGGCGGGACGCGAATTGCCAATAAACGCCATACCTAAACCGGTGACTAAAAACCCGTCCATAATATTTTTAATACATTCAGGATTGCGGTCGGCTATATTATATCCGTTAGCAAGACATTTATTGGTCGCCTCAATAACATCTGCGCTAATTTTGTCGCAAAAATACTCGCCCGTATAGTCTCTTGCCAATTCCCAGTCAAGCATCCCTGTGTATTTGCCAAACATATCGCCAATTCCTGCAAGCATCATATCGTACGGCGCTTCTTTAAGTACATCGATGTCAGCTATTATATATTTAGGAGTTGTACCCTGTATTGTAGATTTTGTTCCATCGTGTAAAATGGGCGATCCCGCTGAAGCATAACCATCCATAGAGGGCGCCGTAGCAACTATTCCATAGGGTAAACCAATGCGATAACTAACAACGCGGCAAATGTCATTAAGCGATCCTGAACCTACTGCTAAAATGAAATCAGGCATAGGGCAATATTCGAAAATATTTGGCTTAGCATCAAGGGGTTGAAAATTAAGCAACACCTTTCCAATGCTCTGGGCATTCGGCAAAACAAGCTGATCGTCGAACACAAAAGTATTATAAAGCATATCATTTTCTTTCAGAATATCTTCAACATATTTGCCTGCCGCTTTATAAGTATTGGAATCTGCTACGATATATACTTTTTTATACCCTTTAAGAATTTTGGGAATCTTGTAAATCGCTCCCGAAGAAATTTCGCACATTTCCATGGGTGCTTTATGCGTTTTCTTCTCGCAACTACATGTAATCTCTATCATATTGTAATACTCCTATCACATAAAAAAGTCAGGGACTTCCTTACAGAGTGTCTCCTAAGTGACACAGTGTTTTTTTAATCGTTACTTTTAAATACGTCTGCAACCTCGCTGATGGTTACAAAGGCTTTTTGGTCTATCGAATGGATTATATTTCTCATTTTTGCTATCTGGAAACGGTTTACCACGAAATAGACCACTGTTTTTTCGGCATTTGAATAACCGCCTACGGCATTAATCTTTGTTGTTCCGCAACCAAATTCGTCGCTTAACGCTTTGCTTATTTCTTCCGCCTTATCGGTAACGATAAATACCGATTTGCTTCTATCGAAGCCTTCAACAACAAAGTCAACGGTTTTAAGTCCTGCCGCATAGGTAACTATAGAATAAAGCGGTAAAATCCAACTGTTTATGGCAATTCCGCAAACTATATAAAGAATTACGTTATATATCATTACAAACGAGCCAACGGTAAGATTGAGTTTTTTAGCAAATATAACCGCCATAACCTCGACGCCGTCTATTGCTCCGCCAAAGCGTATTGTAAGACCGCTTCCCACACCGGATATCATACCGCCGAAAAGCGCACACAAAAGTAAATCTTCTCCTGCAAGAGGTGAAGCAATGCTTACGTCAATGGGCAGAACGTCGGTTATAAGCCACGATGCGCCCGAATAAACCGCAACGGTAAATATTGAATATACCGTAAAGAGCGCACCCTGACGTCTTAAACCAAACAAAAACAAAGGCACGTTAAGTATAAGCAGAAAAAGAGAAAGTGAAAACCTTTCGGGGGTTATCTGAGAAAGGAAAATCGAAGTTCCCGATATACCGCTGTCGTAGAGATTTACGGGAGCAATAAAGACCGTTACACCAAAAGCGTTTATACAGCCTGCTACAAATAATGCGACGAAGTTTTGCCAACGAAGCATCTTTAGTTCTTTAAGCTGGGAACTTAGATACCCTTTTATTTTTGCCACTGTATAAGCACCTCTTTTCATTTATCTTCCAAGTCAGATAAGTTTTAAGGATTATACCACATTTTCTTCACATCTGTCAACTTAAGCTTTCAAATGTTTAACAATACTGACTACATAGTTTTAAGATTTTTATAAAGCTTTTATTGTTTCATATAATAGGTTGGCGGGTTACCGAAATGGGCGGTAAAGCAACGGGTAAAATAGTTAGCATCGTCAAAGCCGCACCTTTCCGCTATTTCACTTATTTTAAGGTCGTGCTTTTTCATAATGGAATAAGCCTTTTCCATTCTGTAAATTTTAAGATAATTCATAGGAGTAAGCCCCGTATAACTTTTAAAACGTTTGCAAAAGTAAGGCACAGTATAGCCAAATCGCTTACACAGTGAAGCAGTGCTGATTTCTTCGGTAAAGTTTTCTTCCATATAATCTATAATTTCGCGCATGGTTTTATCTGCAGGAGTCTTCCCCGTGACAGTACAAATTCCCTGTGCAAAAAGCACCGCTATAAGCTTATATACGTTTGCCATAATGCAAAAGTTTTCTTCTTCGGTTTTTGTTATTAAAGTAAGAGAATCCAGGGCGGCTATAGCGTTTTTATCCCCCGTAGTGTTTTGTACCGCGACGTTGCCGTTAAACATGGCGGTTAAAAACCTTTCCCCTATTTCAGTAGCATTGTAAAAGGTTCGCAAATCAAACATAACCGCGCAATATCGGGTATTTTCCACCATTTCGGCGGCGTGAATAGTACGTGGGGGTATAATTACCATTTCGTCCTTTTTAAGCAAAACGGCTTTTGTGCCCAGATTGACCGTCATTTCCCCTTCATAAACCCTCAGAATTTCCAGTCTTTCGTGCCAATGCATACGAAAAGAGTGCTTTTTATCTTTATTTTCAAAAAACAAAACCCTAACGGCAGAGGGACCGTAAGTAACAGGTACGCGCTCAAGCAACAGGTCTTTATTCATAAAAAATCACCTTAAAAGTTAATTTTGTGCTAAAAAAGAATAGTTTTATACTATCAACATTGCTAATTTAATGCTATCATACTTTTAGCAAAGTTGCAACAGAAAGGCGGAAAATTTATGCTAATTGGTAGTTATATACCCAAACTCAGAATGGAAACGATTGAAGAAGAGTTTAAAAGAATAAAAAAACACGGCTTTACTTCTTGTCAGTTAGGAAGCTGGGACTTTTCAGTATGGAATGACGAAAATGCCGAAAAGATAGCCGAATTATTAAAAAAATACGAAATCACCGTTTCATCCTTTTGGTGCGGTTGGGAAGGCCCCAGAGTATGGAATTTCGACCAAGGCTACACAACACTTGGTCTGCTCCCCGAGGAATGGCGTGATATACGTGTAAAAAACCTTTGCGACGGTGCCGATTTTGCAAACAAATTAGGAATAAAGCAGGTTGTTACCCACATGGGCTTTATTCCCGAAAATCCCCACGACCCACAGCTTCTCCCAATGTGTGACGCTATAAGAACCGTAGCAGAGCATTTAAAGGCTAACGGTCAGTATTTGCTTTTTGAGGCAGGTCAGGAAACGCCCCTTGCAATGCTCCGTTGCTTTGAAATCGTAGGCACAGATAACCTTGCGGTAAATTTAGACACCGCAAATCTTATACTTTACGGAAAAGCCAACCCCGTTGACGCCCTTGATATTATTGGTAAATATGTGCGTGACATTCACGCAAAAGACGGGCTTTACCCCACCACAAGCAAATGGTTGGGTAAAATGACTCCTCTGGGCGAAGGCAAGGTTGATTTCTATGCATTATTCAGGAAGCTTAAAGAATTAGGTTATGATTCTTACGTTACCATTGAAAGTGAGCTTGTTGGTGACGGCGATGAATTTGCCGAAGAGAAGAACGCCGATATTCTCCGTTCAAGAGATTTCTTACAAAAAATAATCAAAGAAGTTTATGAGGAGGCATAATTATGCTTAAGGTTGGTATAGTAGGTTTAGGTGGCATAAGTAAGGTTCACATCAGCGGTTGGCAAAACATAGACGGTGCCGAAATTGTTGCCGTTTGCGACATAAGAGAAGAAAAATTTGAAGGCAAAGAATTTGCAAGATGCTATAAAAGCTACGACGAAATGTTGGAAAAGGAAACCTTTGATATAATCGACGTATGTGTTCCCACCTATTTACATATTGAATATTCTCTGAAGGCTCTTAACAAAGGAATTAACGTTATTTGCGAAAAGCCGATCTCTTTAAATAAAGAAGACGTTAAAAAGGTATATACCGCCGCAGAGAAAAACAACGTAAAATTTATGGTAGCGCAGGTTACAAGATTTATGGCGCCCTACGCTTACATAAAGAAAGCGGTAGAGAGTAATAAATACGGCAAAATTCTTTCGGGTACCATGTCCCGTATAGGTTGTTGCCCCACATGGAGCTTTGAAAACTGGATGATGGATGAAAGCAAAAGCGGTATGATTCCTTACGATTTGCACATTCACGATTTGGACTTTATCGTATATACCTTTGGTGCTCCTAAAAAAGCTACTGCAAGAAGGCATAAATCCGACGTTGCCGATTATCTTAACGTAATATACGATTTTGACGGATTTTTCATAAACGTAGAGGGTGCCTGGTACAATGCGCCGAAATTCCCCTTTGGCTTCACCTTTATATTTGAATTCGAAAAAGCAACTTTAGCTTATAAGGGCGGAAAATTCTGTGTTTACGATAGCCAAGGCGGCATAACCGACATCACCCCCGGAAAAGCCGACGCAAACACAGGTGATATCGGACTCCCCTCAACCAACGGCTATGAAGAGGAGCTTCGTTACTTCTTTAACTGCGTAAAAGATAACAAGCCTGCCGATATAATTAAGCCCAAAGAATTAGAAGCGGTATTAAAAACAGTAGAAACCATAAAATAAAAAAGTAAAAGGATGTGCGATGCACATCCTTTTTTATTACATTTTTATAAATTTTGCTTTAAAGCGTTCTACCAGACTTCCGTTATGGTTGCACAAAATTGAAAATTCATTGGTTTTAAGTATATTTGGCTGGCAGTCCTTGTCATCAGAAATAATTGCGTTATAGTGATTGCCGAAGGGGATTCCGTCTTCATAAAAAATCGTCGGCTTTGTCCAATGTATAAGGTCATCAGATACACAAAACTGTGCTACCTTCATTTTTTCATCCAAACCCGATATTTCCCCCTTTAAGGCAGAAATTATAGGTTTTGAAGTCATAATATAACACTTTGCGGGCTCGCTGTATACTACTCTTGGGTGCCAGCAGTCCTTCATTATAATAGATTCTCTGCCCAAATTTCCCGCTTCGCAAAAAGCGCCATCGTAGTATTTAACAAAGTCTCCCATAATTCCGTCATAACGCTTACGGCAACGGGCAACGTAAGCGTCACAGCTTTGCCAAGCGTCTCTAAAATTGTCCTTGGTAATATCAATAGATATTTTACTGTAAAAAAGGTATATATAATCGCCTTGCGGCTCCACGTAAATTGAAAAATCACCGCAGCCGAATTTAACAATATCCTCCTGCTGTCCAATTTTACAGTCGCCGCTTGGGTTATAAAGCTTTGTAAGGGAAGGCTCATAGCCGGTCATTACCCAACGGTCAAAATCCCACGTTAGTCCTTCGTCGTCGGAATGCATAAGACCGATATGGCGAAAATCGGTATCTGATTTTGGCGTTTCACATATTCCGTAAGCATCATAGGCAGAGCCTTCACCGCCCCAACCCGTCTCGTTATGAAACCAACAGAAAAAACGGTGAGTGTTTGGGCAAATGTACAAGCCGAAGGGCCAAATACTGCCGCGCGGCATAATACCCTCAGGATATTTAACACCCGAAAAAGCATATTCGGCATTACCGGTTTTAAAATTTGTTTTAATTGGGTAAATCTCTTTTATATCGTCAAGACTTGTACCGCAAAAGGTTGCAATTCTTCCTGCATGGGTATGGCCGCTCATAGCCCAAAGCTTGCCGTCTGTATCACGATACATAGGAGTTGTACCGTCCTGATTAACGTGCAAAACAGGGTCGAAAACAGTTTTTGTTTTCTCACCGAATTCTATTTTATACTTATCAAAAAAGTGTTCAAGCATCAGTATACCCACCCTCAATTTAAAATTGCAAATAAAGCTTTACTTTTTATATGCTATAGCAAGAGTTTGTTTTAAAGCAATTTCCTTGCTTACACCCGCAAGACGCAACTCTTTGTGCAATTTGCTCTGCTAACTCTTTGGTATTTGCTTCTTTCACAGAATCACCTTCGCATACAAAAATAATTACAATTATTATAATAAATTTTTACTGTAAATTCAACCCACGACAAACCACATAACTATATACATTTTAGTTTATATATGTTATAATGATTGTAGAATGTGGAAACGCTTAGCGTTTCCACAAAAGCAGATAAATCAGCTTTTAAACAATCAAATTTCTTGAAATTTGATTGTTTTTCTACATCATTGCAATGGTCGTTGTTTGTCGAAACGCTTGAAAGCGCTTATTTTTTTAAGAATTTATTTCGAAAGATTATGGTTGGCTGGGTTTTTGAAAACAACTGCACCAAAATGATAAGCAATAAAAGTTCGGTTGAAATAGTGATAATCAAAGGAACCTTTTCGGGGCTGGGCGAAAAACCAAAACCGCAATTCTACGTTGCTCTTTTAATAATGGTTGTCAGTACCTTCCTTATGGTAAAGGATACCGTTTCTTCGGACAATAAATAAACAGCAATAAATTGCTGTTTATTTTTTTGTTTATTAATTTAAAGTTAACTCGTAGGTAGGCTTACCCTTGGCTTCATTTTCTCCTGCAAGCACGTCTAAACAGGCGTCAACGCTGCCTTCATAAGTATCGCCCATTATGTAACGGGGGATATGAGGAAGATTACCTAAAACAGTGGGGTTACCGAAATGCACAACGGTAGAAATCTTATTAGTGTACTGCATAGCCTCCATAACGTTTCTTACACGCTTTGTAATTTCATCCTGACCAACGTATGCAATAGTTTCGGAAAAGGTTAAAAATACTACGTCCTCGTGTTTGGTTGCATAAATAAGCGCTAACTGATTTTGACGGGCAGTTGGCATTTGGTGGATAAAATGAACTTTAGAATTGGGGAATAGCTCTAAAATACGTTTTTCGATTCTATCGGGGAAAAGCCAATTGCTCTTAAAGGTATCAACCGCAACGTCGGCAGGATTCATTTCGTTTCGAAGCATTACAACGAAAAGGTGCTTACCGTCCCTGCTTATAGAGGTAGAAAGTCCTTCATCAACCTTGGCGCAAACAGCGTTTTTTTCTATATTTCTGAGGCGCTTATACTCTTCGTCGGTAAGCTCGGTTATCATATTCTTTTCCATTTCCAACGACTTATGCTGCATTTCAAGAACCTTTTTAACCGCTTCGTCAAGTCTTTCGTCGGTGATTATACCCTTTTCATAACAGGTATTAATTATTTTTTGGTCGCCAATGGGGTCAAGAGAATAGGTTAAAATAAAGTCATTACCTGCCTCAACTGCCATACCCTTACTTTCCACTGCTCCAAACCTTGCGCGAATACCCATCATATCAATAGCGTCAGTTATGAAGAAGCCCTTAAAGCCTTCCTCCTTAATCATATCAAGAGTTGCTTTGGAAAGACTTGCGGGATATAAGGGGTCAACCTTCTCGGTTTTATGGTGAGAGGTCATAATTCCGCTGAGTACGCCTTCATCAATAAGCTTTTTATAAACGCCGAAGCCGTTATCAATAAGCTCTTCCTTTGTTTCAAAGGAAATGGCTTCTGCCATATGAGAGTCTATAGGTAAACTGTCTTCTGCGCCGGGGTAATGCTTACCCACAGCCATAAGTCCTGCATCCTGCATACCTCTTGCCTCTGCCGCCGCCATTTTTGCAACAAATTCCTTATCGGGACCGTAGGAACGGGGGCTACCGTCATGGTGTATGTCAAGAATAGGACTGCAGACAACGTCGTAGCCAAGCTTCTTTGCGGCCACGCCTACGCTTTTACCGTAAATATACGCGTTTTCCACGTCGTTTGTACGGCCTACGCTGTTACGGGGACCTATTCTGTATTTACCAAAGCCTCTTTCTGCATCGGTCATAATAAGAATGGGATAATCGGCAATTTCCTTTACCTTTTTAATAAAATCCTCGGTATAGGAAGCATTGCTGGGAATCCAGATTGCGCCTAAAGCGTGATTTCTGATGCGGTCATATAAAAATTCGTTTTGATGTTCGCTTCCGGGAATATAGTTAACCACCGCCGCGTGAATCATACCAAGTTTTTGGTCAACACTTAATTCTTCGAATTTAAGTTCTTTAATTTCTTTCATAAAAATCACCTTTTATTTACTACTTTAAATCTATATCGTAAGTAAGGGTTCCTTTTGCGGGATATTCACCCGAAAGCACGCTTAACCCCGCTTCTACAGCCGCAGGAGAAACGCCGCCTATAATTACGCGAGGAACGTGAACAAATTCTTCAAGCACAAACGGATTACCGAAATGTAAAATAGTAGATACTCTGTCTGTTACCTGAAGCGCTTCAACGAGAGAATAAACTCTGGGTGCAAAGTTTTCAACGCCAATGTACGCCTTGGTATCAATAAAGGTGACAAAAACAACGTCGTCGCAGTGAAGGTTATCCTCAACAATTCGCTGAATATCACGCTGCGCAGGATATTCCTTTACAATACGATAGCGTGAATCGGGATAAAGCTCTTGTAGTCTTTCTGCAATTCGTTTTGGGTTATACCACGAATCCTGCATGGTAGCAACACTGATTTCGCCGTTATCAACGTCAGATTCGTTGTCGCACAAAATAACAAAGTAATGCTTCTTATCCTTAGGTAAAGCTATTTCGTAGCCTTCATCGGTTTTAGCATAAACACCGTCGGTATTTAATTTATTGTAGTTGATTTTTTCCTCTTCGGTAATTTCAGCCGTTGTATCAAGAAGTGTAACCTTATGCTGAGCCGCCAATACGTAAGAAACTGCAGAATCCAACATATCATCGGGAATTAAGCCGTCTTCATAGCACTTAAGCATAGAGGTATAACCTGATTCTCCGTCGCCCCAAACCAAAGCCAAGCTGTTACCGCCTGCAACAGCCATACCGCGGCAAGGAACCCAACCGAATTTGGAAACCACACTTGCCATACAAAGGGCGTCGGTAATGGTAAAACCGTTAAAGCCTAAATCTCTGAACACCCCTATATTCTTTTTGGAAAGGCTGGTGGGAAAATCGGGGTCAATATTTGTAAGACGATAGTGTCCCGTCATAATACCGTCAAGCAGTCCTCTTTTATTAAGCTCTATGTACGGATATAAATAGTAATCAATTAACTCTTCCTTTGAAATATCGGAGCTGTTTTCAGCCATATGAGAATCAATACGTGGGTTTCCCTTTACGCTGGGGTAATGCTTACCAACGGTCAAAACACCGCCGTCGTGCATACCCTGCGCTTCGGCTGCGGCAAGCTCGGTTACTCTCACCTTATCGCCGCCTATACTTCTTATGGTGCAGCCGCAGGTACAGTTTTGGTCGGTCATATCAAGTACAGGGTTAAAAACTACGTTATAGCCCGCTTTTCTGGCATTAACTGCCGTAACAAACCCAAAGGCGTACGCGCTGTCAGTTGTATTACAGGTTCCTATCGCATTATGCGCTCCTATTCTTTCATACCCTTCTGCAGGAAAGCCTCTTTCAGCATCGCAGCAAATAAGAACAGGATAATCGGCAACCTCTTTAATTCTTGCTATAGCCGCTTCTTTACCTTTAAAAGTAGCATTCACAAAAACGGCGCCTAAGCTATGGTTTCTAATTAAATCCAGAATATACTTAATATTCGCCTCGGTTTTCTCTTCTGTTGAAAGCTTACCGATATAACTGCACAAAGCCATACCCAGTTTTTGCTCGGTGCTCAAGTTTTCAAGTTTCAGTTCTTTAATTTCTTTCATAAAATCACCTTAAATCTTTACTTTAAGTCTATATCGTAGGTAGTCACACCTTTTGCCTCTAATTTACCGGCTAACACGTCGATACAGGCTTCTACACTTTCTTCGCATATTCCGCCGAGTATGACTCTCGGAATATGAGGAAGCGCCGAAAGAATACAGGGGTTGCCAAAATGCATTAAAGCAGAAACACGGTTGGTATACTGTAACGCTTTAATAAGGCTTACTACACGTGAAGTAAGGGCTTCCTCTCCCGCATAAGCAAGAGGCTCTGAGAAAGTTAAAAATATTACGTCGTCGTACTTAACCGAATCCTGACAAATTCCGAAGTTATGAAACTGAGTCGGGAATTCATGGAAAAATCTCACACCTGAATTGGGGAACAGTTCTAAGATTTGACTTTTAATCTTTTCGGGGAAAAGCCAACCGTTGCTAAAGGTATCAACGTCAACCTTTCCGAGCGCCATTTCATTTCTTACCATAATCGCGAAAAGATGTTTTCCGTCCCTTGAGATAGCAGAAGTAAGTCCTTCGTCAACCCGCGCATATACCGAAGCTCTTGAAATATTTCTGGAAAGATAAATTTCTTCTTCGGTGAGTTCTTTACAAGCCTTTTTATCCATTTCCAAAGCCTTGTGGTGATTTTCGAGAACGCGCTTAACCGCTTCGTTTAATTCTTCTTCGGTAAATATGCCTTTTTCATAGCATTCTACAATAGCGCTTCTGTCAAAAGTAGGTTGGTGAGAAAAAGGAAGTGTTAAATCGTTTGCTCTTACCGCCATACCCTTGCTTTCAAGATTACCGAATTTTGCTCTTATGCCCATCATATCGAGAGCGTCGGTAATAAAGAAGCCCTTAAAGCCCTGTTCTCTGATAAAGCCTGTAACCTTTTTAGAAAGACTTGCGGGGTATTCTTCATCAATTTTGGGCAGACGCATATGTGAAGACATAAGACCGTCCAAAAGGTCCTCTTTTATTAATTCCATATAAGCGTAAAGGCTGTCCTCAAGTAATTCTTCCTTTGTTTGCATAGAAAGACTTTCTGCCATGTGAGAGTCAACGCCAAGACATTCTCTGCCGCTTGGGTAATGCTTACCAACAGTCAAAACACCTGCATCGTGCATACCGCGAGCTTCTGCAGCGGCCATTTTTGCAATTACGTTTTTGTCGGCACCAAAAGAACGCACGCTTCCTTCATCATTTATATCCAATAAAGGACAGCATACTACGTTATAGCCCATCTGTTTGGCAGTATAGCCTATGGTTTTACCGAAAGCATAGGCATATTTTTCGTCACCGGTACAAGCAATTGCATTATGGCGACCTATTATATATTCACCTATTCCGTTTTCGGCATCGGTAAATATAAGAATGGGATAATCTGCGGTTTCCTTAACACGTTGCATAAGCTCTGCCGCTTTAGGTTGGTCGTACTGAATCCATACCGCGCCAAGAGAACGTTTTTCAATGCACTCGAAAACAAACTCTCTTTCTTCCGGCTTCATATTGCCGTTAATCATAGCCGTATGTACCATACCAAGCTTTTGTTCAAGGGTTAGCTCTTCAAATTTAAGTTCCTTTAGTTCTTTCATAAAATCCACCTGATTAATTCAATTTAATATCAAAAGTTTTAACTCCTGTTGCCGTTCTTTCGCCTGCAAGTATCTCGATAGCTGCGTCAACGCTATCCTCACAAAGACCGCCTAAAACAACTCTCGGAATATGGGGCAACGTATCAAGAATACAAGGATTTCCGAAATGAGCAATAGCAGACACTCTGTTTGTAAACTGCAAACATTCTATAAGGCTTACTACACGTGAAGTAAGGGCTTCCTTTCCTGCATAAGCGAGAGGTTCTGAAAAGGTTAAGAATATTACGTCGTCGTGAATAACGGAATCCTGAAAAATACCGTGATTATGGTATTGTGTCGGAAATTCGTGGAAAAGCCTTACCTTAGAATTCGGGAAAAGCTCCATTAATTTTTCGGTAATTTTATTGGGGAAAAGCCAACCGTTACTAAAGGTATCAACGTCAACCTTTCCGAGCTCCATTTCATTTCTTACCATAACTGCAAAAAGGTGTTTGCCATCCCTTGAAATAGCGGGAGTCAGCCCCTCGTCTGCCTGAGCATAAACAGAAACTCTCGGAATATCCTTGCAGAGTGCAATTTCTTCATCGGTAAGTTCTTTACATCTGCTTTCATCAAGAAGCATTGTCTTATGCTGAGCCAAAAGAACACGCTTTACACATGCATTAAGCTGTTCTTCGGTGATTATACCGTTTTCATAGCCCTTATTTATTGCATCCTGATCGGCGCTGGGCTTATAGCCATACGTAAGAGCCAAATCGTTACCTGCGGAAATAGCCAAGGCCTTGCTTTCGGCATCACCGAATTTAGCGCGAATACCCATCATACCAAGAGCATCGGTAATGCAAAATCCGTCAAAGCCCTCGTCTCTTATTACGTCGATAACCTTTTTAGAAAGACTTGCAGGATATTTATCATCAATATTTGAAAACTTCTGATGAGAAGTCATAACACCGTCAAGAAGGCCGGCTTTCATCATTTTAACATAAGCAAAAAGGCTATCGTCAAGAAGCTGTTCTCTTGTCTGACTTGAAACGCTTTCTGCCATGTGAGCGTCGATATTCATTTCATTTCTTCCGCTGGGATAGTGCTTACCAACGGTCAAAACGCCTGCATCGTGCATACCGCGTGCCTCTGCAGAGCCCATTTTTGCTATAACGTTTTTATCCTTACCGAAGCATCTTACAAAGCCGTTATTGTCTATATCCAAAACAGGATTGCAAACAACGTTATAACCATAGCTTTTAGCAGTAAAGCCGACCGTTTTTCCAAAGGCATAGGCGTATTTTTCGTCCCCTGTGCAAGCAATAGGATTATGGCGTCCTACTTGATATTCGTCAATTCCGTTTTCACAGTCGGTAATTATAAGGATAGGATAATCGGCTGTTTCTTTAACTCTTTTCAAAAGTTCCTGCCAGCTTTTTGCGCCGTACTGAATCCATACAGCACCGAGCGCGCGGTTCTTAATTCTTTCAAAAACAAACTCTGTTTCTTCCCCTTTGGTATTTCCGTTTATCATTGCGGCGTGTACCATACCAAGTTTTTGGTCAAGAGTCAGCTCTTCAAATTTAAGCTCCTTTAATTCCTTCATAATAAAAGCCTCCTTTTTATAATTTTATAATATATCAAGCGCTAAGCTTTTTCAATATAAAAAAATTCTATTATAAACGAAAAATTTTCGAAAAGTACAATTTGCAATATTTCAAAAATATGTTACAATAAGCCTTGAAAGAGATGATAAAATGTATTCGAAGGTTTACGTAGAAATAACAAATATTTGCAATTTAAACTGCTCCTTTTGTCACGGCACAAAAAGACAGCCCAAAACGATGAATAAAAACGAATTTGAGACCGTTCTTAAAAAGCTAAAATCCCATACCGATTATATTTACTACCACCTTATGGGCGAGCCGCTGACCCACCCCGACTTAGAAGGCTTTATTAACCTTGCCACATCCTACGGCTACAAATCGGTTATTACTACCAACGGTAGTCTTTTAAAGGAAAAGGGCGATATTTTAATACGCAATAAGGTATATAAGGTAAGCGTTTCACTTCACAGCTTTGAAAACGGAAACAAGGCCGACCACGAAAAATATTTAAGCGAGATTGCCCGTGCTGCAGAGGCTATGGTAAACAACGGAACGATAGTGGTGCTTCGGCTTTGGAACAACGGCTGTGACCATGAAAGGAACGCCGCGGTTTTAAGCTTTTTCAAAAATACAATACAGGGTGAATGGGCAAAAAACACCAAAGGTCTGCGTATAAAAAAGCGGCTGTTTTTAGAATACGGTGACCGCTTTGTCTGGCCCGACAGCAATGCCGAAATTCAGAAAGACTGCGTTACCTGCTACGGCCTAAAGGACCATTTCGGTATACTTTCAGACGGCACCGTAGTCCCCTGCTGTCTGGATAGTGACGGCTGTATAAAGCTGGGTAATATTTTCACAGACGATATTGATGCTATACTGAAAGGCGACAGAGCGCAAAATATAGTAAAGGGCTTTGAACAAAAAACCGCTGTCGAGGAGCTTTGTAAAAGGTGCGCCTATGCAAGACGCTTCATATAATGCCGTTGACTTTTGCTCTTTTTAATTATATAATCAATATATTGATAATTCAATCAATTATATTGATATATTTTAACACTATATTGCAAAGGAGCGAGTTATGCCGTTTGTTAGATACGAAACCTTAGATTATTTTTCGGAATACTGCATTAAGGGTAGTGGCGGCCAAAAGACTTATGCCAAGGGATACTTCTTTTCTTCTAACTGGCATAAAGAGCCTGAAATAATTCTTTGCAAAAAAGGTGTTGCAAGCGTTATTTTAGACGACCGCGAGTACACCGTAAGGGAAGGAAATATAATATTTATTAACTCCAACGTAATCCACTCTATCAACGTCCTTACCGATTTAAGCTTTTATTGCTTCCATATTGACAGCAAATATCTCCAAGAAAGCTTTCCGGATGCAAGAGAAAGCTTTTTTATCGAATATATCGAAAGGGACGATAAACTGGCGGAATTATTAATAAACACCTCAAAGATATATAACGGAAACGCCGAACAAAAAGCCGTAAGGCTTAAAATTATGTTTTTACAGCTTTTCCTTATGCTTTATGAAAACTACAAACCTGACAGCATCGCCCCGACCTCTACCTCAAAGGCTTATGCAAGAGTAAAAAACGCTATTTCTTATATTGAAGCCAATTTAAGCGGCGAGTTGACCCTTGAGAGCATTGCTTGTTCGGTGGGTATAAATAAATATCAGTTGTCCCGTGAATTTAAATCGGCCACCCGACTAAACGTTTTTGAATACATAAACATCCTGCGCTGTAAAACCGCCACCGCGCTTCTAAAAAACGGCGCCTCGGTTACCGATGCCGCCTTTGCCTGCGGCTTTAAAAACCTTTCGTATTTTTCACGCACCTATAAAAAATACATGAGCACCCTTCCCAGCAAAAATAAAAATAAGGAGGAATAACGGAGCCTTCGCTTAGAAAAATATCTTAAGTGAGCGCTCCGAATAATCCTCCTTATTATTTTTATTACTCTATTTTAATCTGAATGTCTCCTGTATCGGTGGTAATTTCACACATACCGCCGCCTAACGTTTTCGGAACGTCGATTTTCCCCGTTGAGCTATTTGCAATAAACACCTTTTCACTAAGCAGAGTGCCGCGCACGTTGCCCGTAGAGGTTTTTATATAAAGCTCACCTGCATCACAGCCGCTAAGCTTTAGATTACCCGTATCGGTATCAACCGAAAGCTTACCGCTTATAACCGTATTATTTAAATCAACGTTACCTGTATCGGTTTTTATGGCTACACTGTCGGTAGCCGTAACCGAATCAATTTTAACGTTGCCCGTAGAGGTAGTAATATTTAACCCTCCCATTATAGGCGCAGACAAATAAACGTTGCCCGTAGAGGTTTTTATTTCAACGCTGTTTTCCACCGTCGCACTGCATTTAACGTTTGCCGTAGAGCCTTTTATTTTAAGGCTTTCAAAGCAAAAAGCATCGGCAATATTTATATTTCCGGTGGATGTGTTAATGCTAAGGCAAGCAAATTCGGTTTTAGACAAAAACACCGTGATTTTAGGGGTAGAAAAATTTATACCTATATGCTCATACCATTTTCGCGTATCCTTTACGCCTATTTTAAGGGTGCCGTTTTCCACTACGGCAGAATGCTTTTCATTTTTGTGTTGTGTTACCAAAATACTGCTTGTATCGTTACCCGAAAAAGCGAACTCAATATCGGTTGTTCTTAAATTCACTTCAATATTATTAAATTCGCCGTTAATATCTATAATTTCGGTTTCGGTTTTTGCTGTGCTCAGCTTTTGAAAATCCCACTGAAGCTCCGTCATAGCGGCACCGAATATTACACAGCCTACTATAATAAGTACTATGGCGGCAATTAAAAATTTACCTGTTTTACTCATTGCTCTTCTCCTTTTTAATCAGCGCAGCCTTTAATTTTAACACAGCTTTTTTGGTAAGCAGTAAAACACCCTTACTGAAAAATTTGCAGGCAATAAACAATAATACCGAAATTCCCGCTAAACAAACCGAGGCGCCAATGGTAGCAACGGCAGGCAGGGTGTTGCCGCCAAACAGAAAAACAACTGCGGCAAATATTCCGCCAAACGCGGAAGCAATAAAGGAAAATGCCACCGCCCACAGCGATACCAGCACCGCCCAAAGGCTTACGTAAAGTGAAAACAGCACCGCAAAAGCGGCAACAAGTAAAGAAAACCATATAGGCGAGCCGAGTATTAAAAGAATTATTTCCAAGGCATTAAGCCTTCTGCCGTTATTAACCTTTTCCTTTACAAGCCGTGATAACGGTATTTCCTTCAAAATTTTTAAAACAAGGTCGTTTACGTTGCCAAGCTGTTCTACAGCCTCCTCCTCGCAAGCTCCCTCCTCAATTCGGTCGTCTATCATTTCACCGTAAAAGCTGATTTGCTCCTCAATATCCCTTTTGGGCAAGCCCGAAAGCCCTTGCCTCAGCGCTTCAATAAATTCATATTTAGTCACCGTTTTTTTCCTCCTTACACACAAATTCGTATATCAGCATAACTTCCTTCCATTCGCTTTTAAAGGCTTCAAGCCTTTTTGCGCCGTTTTCGGTTATACGGTAATATTTTCTGAGCCTGCCGTTATGCTCGGCGGTACGCACGGTCAGCATATCGGCATTTTCAAGGCGCTTTAAAATTGTATAAAGTGTAGATTCGGAAAGCTCTATATACGGCTTTAAGTCCTTAATTATTTTATAGCCGTAGGAATCCTCGTTCTTAATGGCCGCCAAAACACACACGTCCAGAATTCCTCGCTTAATTTGAGTATCCATACAATACCTCCCATCACATAATACATCATATCACGAAGTATATATTTTTGTCAAGAAAAAATCCCGAATTATCACAATTCGGGAAATTCAAATTATCAACTTTTTCTGTGTTTAACGCCTTTTAAAATTATGTCTTCCCTTTTCAAATTTTTGCGTTACTCCGTTAAGAACAAGTGTAAAATCATAGGGAGAGTCCACCAAAAATTCATTTTCATTATAGGAAATGCTTATGCCGTGCAAAGTCGCATTAATAGTATTTATTCTCTTTACGAATTTAGGCTCTATTTTAACGTTGTCAAAACCGAAACCATCAATTTTAATACCTGCAAGATGTTTAAAGAACCACGCGTCAACACTGCTTCTGAAGTGATGATTTAAAGAGTAGCTTCTGTCAAAAAATTCAGTCAGGGTATCAATACCTTCTTCTATAGCTTTGGCAAATCCGTCGTATTTTGCATTTACTACCGTATCAAACAGTGGTTCTATACCACCATTTTCACTTAGAGCATCAAATATCATAAACAGTCCGTGAACGCCTAAAATAAAGCGATAATCGTTTTCTTTAATTAAAGCTATAAGGTCGTTTACAGCGGTTTGCTTTTCCGTTTCGGTTAAAAAGCCTCCGTAAATTGCACAACTCAGCGCCGTTTGATGCATAACCGTAAATTTTCCGTTTTTAACGTACTCGTTTCTAAACGCTTCTTTTATATTTTCAGAAAGGTCAATAAAATGACGAGCATCTCTGCCTGTTGCTTCAGCCATTTCAGCCATCATAAGCGCGTCTAATCTATAATAGGTTGTATCGGTTATTTGTTTTTCAGTTTGCTCACCTACACTTGCCCAATCACCAAGTCCACAGTTCAAAAGATAGCCTTCTGTAAGACTGTTAAAATACTTAAGGGAATTGCACATATTTTCCCACATAGTATCCACAATTTCTCTGTTTCCCGTATATTTAAAAGTATAATAAGGAATAAAGAATATAGCGCTGTCCCAGTCCGGTCCATTTGCAAAATTATATTCCCACAGATTATTTTTCATTGGAATAAGACAAGGAAGTCCACCGCTATTTAACTGTTCATCCTTGAATTTAAGCATCCATTCATAAAAAAGTCCGTAAGCATCAAAGTTTATATTTATCGCTTCACTGCTTAACATTCCGTCGCCTGTCCACGGATTTTGTTCTCTCGTCGGACAGTCAACCATTACGCCGTGACAGTTTGTTAAAATAGATTTAACCGTCGCTTTATGTATAGCGTTTATCATTTCGTTATCGCAACTAAAATGGGCGCGACTTTCCAAATCGGTATGAGTACAAACGGCAGTAATCTCTATTTCATCATATTCACCTTTTATTTCTACGTAACGAAATCCGTGATATGCAAATAGTTGTTCAAATTCATCTTCATTTCCACTAAGCACAAAAACGTCTCTATGCGCCATAAAGTGACCAATGTTACATACGATTAGCTCTTGGTCAACCGAAGTTTTAGTTTCATTCAGTCTTTCGGCATAAAGCACTTCTATTTCCTGCGATTTTTTGCCTTTGACCTTAACCCTTACAAAACCGCTGATATTTTCTTTAAAATCAAAAAGATTTTTGGAAATTTCGGTTGCAGAAAGTTCTTTTATTTCTCGTATGGGAGGACAAATTGTGGTACGCATACTCCCCCCAGGCGCCTTTGTTATAACAGAATTCTGCCAATCGTTATCGTCAAATTCCACTTCATTCCAGCCATTTACATAAAGGTTAGCATCTATTTTTTCTCCACAAAGTCTTTGACTGAACAAAACGTTAGAATCGTGCGCCTTAAAGGAAGTATCGCTGACAATTTCCTCCTTTTCCCCGTCGAAGTAAACAACGTCAAGTTGCGCTATCATCTTACAATTAGAACGCCATGAAATAAAATCAGTATCGCTGTATCCGATATGTCCTAAAATTATTCCCAAACGATTTTTACCGATTTTCAAAAGTTCCTTTAGGTCGTACTGATTATAAATAACAGTTTCGGTAAATTTTGCAGGATGTGTCGGACGAACGCTGTCGTAAAGTCTTTTTCCGTTAAGAAAATACACCGCCTGCCCAAGACCGACAATGTTTAGAACTGCGCTTTTCACCGTCTTTTTTATATTGAAATTTTTAGCAAACATCGGACAAGGGCCCATCGCATCCTTGCTTGGAAGTTGCCAAACAGTGTAGTTATCTTTGGTTATCCATTTTGCATTTTCAAACATTTCTAAACCTCGTATAAATTTCTTTATCATTTATATTTTTTAAAAAATATCATAAAACCATAACGTTGTCAATAATGGTTTGTCAAAACCATTAGCACTTTTAAAAAAAGTATGATATAATTGGTATAACCACCGACGCGCACCCGCATAGCGGGTGGTTCTTTTGTTTCGGACGGAACGTCCTCAACTGGCTAAAGCCACTAATAAGAAACCGAGCAAGCCTAAGCTTACTCGGTTTTAATTATTTTACCTTAACAAAACGGTCAATACCTGCACCGATTCGGGTGAGTCTCACGTTGCCGTCATCACAGATAGTGACGATATCAAAGCACTGCTCGGTATTGGTGTCGGCTGTCATTTTATAACATTGCTCGTAATAGGTACAGCCAAAAGCATCGCTTTGGGTTACGTTTACTACAATGCCCGTATCGGAAAGCACTTCACCCTCATAGGGCTTTGATACGTACCTGCCGTTCTCGTCAAAATATAAGTAGCGCTGTACGTCCCAATGAACGTCTGCCGTTAAAACGGCTAATTTGCCCGAAGCCCTGCAGGCACTAAAATCATATTCGTGTTCACCTGCGGCGTAGTATTTTGTCAGTTGCTCGTTATCCGACTTCAGGTTATTCACTACGACTTTACCTTTAGCGCGGAAAGCAGACAGCATTTTACAAAGCTCGGAAACGACGGGGAATACGTCGTTTTTTTCGTGATATATAAAGTGATGAGCAGAAACCACCACGTCGTAGTCCTTTGGAGTGGACATCAAGGTATCGTAAAGCCAGTCGTACTGTAAAATCAGCTCATTGTAATATGAAACGCCAAAATTATCGGCTACACAGTTGCCTATTGGAGGGACACCGGTATCAAGCATTATATAGCGTAATTTTTGGTCGTTATCGTCAATGTAAAAATGAAGCCGAGAAGCGCTTAAAAGCTCTTCCCTTTCATCTCCTTTAAGTCCAAGGTAGGCTATTTTTTGGCTTACGTCTTCACAAACACGGTCCATATGAGACATTAAAATACGTTCTACCTCTCTAAATGGAAGGATATGTTCCTTATAAAGCTCAACGGGAACGTTGGCGGTATTCAGATCGTGGTTGCCCATAACAACCAATAAATCTTCCCCGACTACGTCCAAAAAGCTTCTCATATTGTCTTCCAATTCGAAAACTGCATGATGCGTAAAACGCTCTCTGCCAAGGAAATCACCGCCGATAATAACCTTTTTAACGTCGCTTACAGCACGAATATAACCGATAATATCGGAACTGCGCATTAAATTGCCTATGCCTTCCCTTCGGTGCGGGTCGGCAAGGAAAATAAAGCTTTTTCCCTTAGGGATAGAAGCTATTTTTTTATCAAGATACCCGTTTTCAAACCAGTATTCACCAATACGACTTTTATAATACTCGGCAAGCTCATTCATAAAAACACTCCCTCTGCTAACTATTCAAGTAGATTATATACATAATTTTTAAAAATAGCAAGAAAAACGATACATAAATTTAAAGACCGTTATACGCTTATTTTTACTGCGCCGAAACACCTATACCGCTGATTTTAAACACAAAGCCCTTCCACTGCTCACTCTTCGAATTATTGTCAAAGCAATAAAATGGAGGCTGATTTTTTACTCTACATTATTTTTTATGGATTTTCTGTATTTTAAAGGAGTACAGCCGAATTTTTCTTCAAAGGAAGTAAAGAATTTCGTTCTGTTGGTAAAGCCCGACTCACTGCATATTTCGTCAACGCTCATTTCGGTTTCACAAAGCAACCTACAAGCAACGTCCAATCTGCAGGAGGTTACGTATTGCGTAAAGGTCTGACCCGTATATTTTTTAAACAAGCGTGAAAAATGGGCAGGACTGTAATGACAATCTGCAGAAATTTTTTCAAGGCTTAAGCGCTGCGTACAGTTAGCCTTAAGGTAATCAAGAAGCTGTACGCCTATTTCACCCTCCTCCTTCATAGGCAACGCCATTTTTCTAAAGGTGAATATAAGCAACGCGTTAAATACCGAGCGAAGCAGCAGCTCCTTACCGCCGTTATTCGCATTCTGTTCGGATAATACCAGCTTTATAAAGCCCTCAAAAAGCTCGCTTTCCTCGGGGGATAAGTGCACCAAGCGATTACTCGGGTCTACCACATGCCTTAAATCCTTAAAATCGTCAAGCTGGAGCAATGAAAAAGCGTTGTTAAAGCCTTGCGGCTCCCTGCTTATAAACTCGGGCTTCAGTATTATATTGGCATAGGAAAAACGCTTACCGCAGGTAAAGCTGTGCGTACAGCCAAGGTCGATAAAAAGCAGGTCACCTGCCGAAGCGGCGTATTGCATACCGTTTACGGTGTGCAGGCTGTTTCCTGAGAAAACGTAAACAATCTCAAGAAAATCGTGAGTGTGCAACGGAGTATTTACCCCGCGAGTCGCTTTGGTTATATAACAGCTTTGGTCTGTAAAATATTTATTATTCCTATTGAATACCGCCATTTTTACCTCCCAAAACATAAGCTAATGCTTTTATTTAATTATTATACCACACCGTTGTTTGTATGTAAATGCCAAAAGCATTTTAAACAAGCTTGTTCAAATTCTGGCGAGAACGCAGGAAAGCACAAAATGCCCATACTATCCAAATACGCCTGCAGCGGTACATTCCATTTTTCGCAAAACCATTTTGCCATCTGCTCTTTCATTTCAGGCCTATCAATTAAGCGAACAATTTGATATTCCATAATGTCTACCTTCTATTTTACTAATTTATCACAATATCTCCTACTCACAGAATAATACATCATTACAAGCCCTGCGCTGAGCAGTGCTCCACCCACAATATCCGTAAACCAATGAACACCGCAAATAAGTCTGCCAATTACCATAAAGGCAATAAACGTGATGATTGCAACAGCAATGATATTGCGGAGCACCTTGTTCTTTATGCGGTTACCGAACTGCATTATAGCCGTTGGCATAACGCTCATTACGAGCATTGTTGTGGAAGACGGATAGGATGCTTCCAAAATCCCTCCTATCAGCACAGGCCTGTAATTGATTACAACGCTCTCGAAAAGCAAATAGGCGGCAATTGTAATAATATAAAATCCACCTAAAATAAGAATGTCGTGATCCGCCTTACAAATACTTTTTCGCTTGATCCACTGCACCAATCCAAGTATGCCAAATCCCATGCACACAAAGAGCGGCACAAGTCCGAGCCAATCGGTTATGGTGTAAAGTCCCCAATGCACGCCCGTCAGATTATGGATAAAACCATTGATGCCGGCAAATCCCACAGATGAACCTTGCGGGCCAATCGCACGCACATCCACAAAGCAAATTGCCACCGTCCACAGTACAAACGCTGTAAGCAAACACATTGAAGCCATAAAGCTTTTTCTGATTCTTTTCATTTTCTCTACCATCCTTTTTGTTTGTATTTTGGCTTTCGCCTGAATACAAGTTTAGGGAAAGATAATGGAAAATGAAAGAATTTAGCTGTCACATCGATGATACGCTTCGTATCATTGCCGTTTTATCAACATTAGAGCCTTAATAATCAAAAAGACAAATACAAATACCGCCGCATAGGGCTGCTGACTTATAATGAAAAGGCATACGCCAACGGTACTTACCGCCATTGACAAAACGCTCTTGCTCTGAGTCCAAAGCCTTTGACGACAGTTTTGCAGAGCAAGAGTTATAATGCCCAAAACTATCATAATAGCTACAAAAGCAATGTACGCAGTTTTTAAATACGTCTGAATATTACTCAAAGCAATGAGTGATACCTCTCTTATAACACCATCCGCTTCTTGACCGAAGAAAGGTAAAAACATTAGCAATGCCATACCACAGTCAAGCAAACCAAAAATCAGATCCCGGAGAGTTCTTTCTTTTTGCTTGTGATCATTTTCAGCAATCGCCAATATTTCTTCGCCGGACAACAACTCATCCAAAGAAACGGAGAAATATTTTGATATAGCTTTCAATGACTCTATGTTCGGAAACCCACGACCTGACTCCCACTTTGAGATTGCGGTTCTCGTAACATAAATTTTTTCAGCCAGTTCGTCCTGTGTGAGTCCTTTATCTGTTCTGAGTTTTTTTATTATTTCGCCAAAAGTCACGGTGTGTCCTCCTTGTTTTTATGCTCTCATTATATCAATTGCAGTTTAATATGTCACGACACCGTCCGTCACATTTACATCTGTTGCCGATTTTATCATAAAAATCTCTCGTTTATATTTTTTGTTTCATTAAACCGTGTTTGTTACAATAAATATAAAGATACCCACTGCCACGAATGTTTAATCGTGTTTCGGCATTGCCTTCGGGATAGAATTTTACGAATTGCACTCTGTCTGATGTTAAATAGGCTACAAAAGAAATATAATGCTCTTTTGTCATATCGTGATTAACTGTGATAAAGTGTTCGTCTTCTACTTTTTCTAGAGTTATTTGGTGGTTCTCGTCCAATACCTCCGCCTCAAGAGGTGGCAAGGTAATTCCGTGGCAGCTTATAACTGCATCTCCCACCGAACGGACAATATTATTACAAACGGGGCAAACATAAAACTTTGAGCGCAATATATTAGATGATATATTTTTATTGATAACGGTATCACCGGTTATAAGTTCCATCACTGAAACAGATAAAGCATTGGCAAGCGGTTCGATCAAACTAATATCGGGCAGACCCTTTGCGGTTTCCCATTTGGATACTGCTTTACTGCTCACACCAAGAACCTCTGCAAGTTCTGTTTGGGTGAGTCCTTTTTTCTCTCGTAAAGTTTTTATTGTTATACCGGTTACGTATGTATCCATTTATGCTCACTCCTTTACGG
>JAFVIF010000015.1 GCA_017474125.1 Clostridia bacterium | reverse complement strand
CAATGGTTTACCGTTGATAAGCAGCTTGAATTACTTGATACTCCCGGTGTTTTGTGGCCTAAATTTGAGGACAAAAATGTTGGTGAACGTCTTGCTTTTACGGGCGCAGTTAAGGATAACGTGGTTGATATCGAACTGCTCGGTATGCGACTTGTGGAGCTTTTGGCGGCTTTATATCCGAATCTTCTCACAGAACGCTACGGCGAGCTTGACTTAAGTCTTGAGCCGTACGAGCTTTTGTGCGCCGTTGCAAAAAAACGCGGTATGGTGGTGCGCGGCGGTGAGTGTGATACGCTTCGCGCTTCTGCTACCCTGCTTGAAGAATTCCGTAATGCAAAAATCGGAAAAATTTCCCTTGAAAGGGTGGACGCAAATGCCTGATTACAGCTATGAAAGAGCGGCAAGCGAAAAGGGCTTTAAGTATGTTTGCGGAGTAGACGAGGCGGGCAGAGGCCCCCTTGCCGGTCCCGTTTGTGCCGCCGCAGTAATTTTGCCCGAGGGTCTTATTATTGAAGGCCTTGACGATTCGAAAAAGCTTACTGAAAAAAAGCGCGAAGCTCTTTACAACGTGATTATAGAAAATGCTTTAGCTTACGGTATCGCATTCGGCAGTGTAGAGGAAATAGAAGAGGTAAATATTCTCGGTGCCACCTATATTGCTATGTGTCGTGCCGTAGAAGGTTTAAATATAACGCCCGACTACGTGCTTATCGACGGCAACCGTTATCCCCCTATGCTTAATACGGCGGGGGAATGTGTTGTTAAGGGGGATAGTAAAAGCATGTCAATAGCGGCGGCAAGTATTCTCGCAAAGGTTACGAGAGACCGCCTGCTTTACGAATATGCCGAAAGGTACCCCGAATACGGCTTTGATAAGCACAAGGGCTACGGAACCAAGGCGCACGTTGAAGCTATTAAAAAATACGGCGTTACTGAAATTCACCGTCCATCCTTTTTAACTAAGCTGTTATGAGAGATAATTTACTAATAGGAAAAAAGGGCGAGGATATTACTGCCGAATTTTTAAGGAAAAAGGGCTTCATTATTTTTAAAAGAAACTATCACAGCCGTTTTGGTGAAATTGATATTATTGCCGAAAAGGATACCCTTCTTTTGTTCGTTGAGGTTAAAACGAGATATGAAAATGCCCTTGTTTTGCCTGCCGAGGCTGTTGACAGCATTAAACAGCACCGTATAAAGGAAACGGCTAAAAGCTTTTTAAGCAAAACCTTTATTGATTATACCTGCCGCTTTGACGTAGCCGAGGTTACGGTGAGCGGGGAAGAGCCCGAGCTTAAATTTAAGCTTAATTATATAAAGAATGCCTTTTTATAAAAAAAGCACCCTTTCGGGTGCTTTTAGTGGAATCAGTCTTTTGCTCTAAAGGTGGTGCAGGCAGTTTCACTGCAGTCGCAGGCACTTTTGTAGCCTACCTGAATTGCACCCGCATTGCATCTGTCGTTACCTGTGTGGTGAATGCAATGTGTTGCGTCGCAAAGGATTCCGGGGATAATGTTTTCGTTCATTTTGTTTTCCATAATTTCATTTCCTTTCAGACCGATCGGTCAATTTTATTATTTCCGAAAGCTTTAATATTACTACTTTTAAAAGGAGGGAATTTTTTGAAAATTTTCGGCATATCCGACCTGCATTTGTCCTTTGGCACCGATAAACCGATGGATATTTTTTATGGCTGGGATAATCATACCGACCGAATAAAGGCTAATTGGACAAGGCTTGTTACAGATGAAGATATCGTTGTTTTGCCGGGTGATTTTTCCTGGGCACTGAAGCTTAGCGAAACAGTTGAGGATTTTCGCTTTTTATGTTCTCTTCCGGGTAAAAAGCTGCTTTTAAAGGGTAATCACGATTTGTGGTGGTCTACAGCCAAGAAAATAAAAGAATTTTTTGAGTTGGAAAAAATTGAAAACGTTGAAATTATTTTCAACAATATGTATAGGGTTGGAGACTTTGCTGTTTGCGGAACGCGCGGCTGGTTTGGTGATAAGCAGTCCGACAAGGTTATTATTGAGCGTGAGGCAGGCCGACTTAAAGCCTCGCTTACCGCCGCGGTAAACGAAGGACTCACACCTATAGTATTTATGCATTATCCTCCCGCATACGGCGATGCCGTATGCGAGCCTATAATAAGGGTGTTAAGGGAGTTTAAGATAGATAAGGTTTATCACGGTCATATTCACGGCTCGGGGCTTAATAACAGCCCTAAAGAGTACGGAGAAATTACCTTTAAACTACTGTCCTGCGACTGTATAGACTTTACTCCTTATTATATTAAAGAAATTATTTAAATTTTTTCCAAATAATTGTAGAAATTTTTTTTAATATATGTTATAGTATATGTTGATAAATTTTGCGGAGGTATTTCCATGAGTTTAAAAAATGCAAAAAAAGTTGATACTAACCGTTATGAACTTGAGGTAGTTATCGACGGAGAAACTTTCAGAAAGGCTCTTGGCGAGGTTATGCGTCGCGAGAGTAAAAAAATCACCGTTCCCGGTTTCCGTAAGGGTAAGGCTCCTGTTAGCTTTATTGAAAAGTATTACGGTGCCGAGGCCTTCTTCCAGGATACTTTGGACAGCCTTTACGGTGCAGCACTTGAGGAGGCTGCAGCAGAAGCAGGCGTAGAAATTGTTGATGATAAAATGGATTTCGATCTTGTATCCATCAGCAAGGAAGACGGTGTTGACTTTAAGGTAACCCTTACCGTTGTACCCGAAATTGAAATCGGTGAGTATAAGGGTCTTAAGGAAGAACGCCTTAAGGTAAGTGTAGACGATAGTGAGGTTGAAGAAACCGTTAAGTCTATGGCTGACAGAAATGCTCGTGTTGTAGCTGTTGAGGACAGAGCCGCTGAGGATGGCGATATTACCGTTATCGACTTTGAAGGCTTTGTTGACGATAAGGCTTTTGAAGGCGGCAAGGGTGAGGCTTATACTCTTACCCTCGGCTCGGGTCAGTTTATCCCCGGCTTTGAGGAGCAGATAGTTGGCCACAATATCGGAGAAGAATTCGACGTTAACGTAACCTTCCCCGAGGAGTACCATGCAGACGACCTTAAGGGTAAGCCTGCCGTATTCAAGGTAAAGCTTCACGAAATTAAAAAGCGTGAGCTTCCCGTAATTGACGACGAGTTTGCTAAAGACGTAAGTGAGTTTGATACTCTTGACGAGCTTAAGGCTGATCTTAAGGCGAAGGCTCTTGAGAGAAAGCAGAAGGCTGCCGAGGATGAAACCGAAACCAGACTTCTTGATCAGGTTATCGAGTCCATTAAGGGTGAAATCCCCGAGGCTATGTACAACAACCGTGTACAGCAGAATCTTCGTGACCTTGACTACCGTTTACAGTCTCAGGGTATGAGCCTTGAAAATTACATCAAGTACACCGGCGCTTCTATTGAGGAAATTTCTAAAACCTATCGTCCTCAGGCTGAAAAGCAGGTTAAAATGCGTTTGGCTCTTGAGAAAATCGTTAAGCTTGAAAATATTACCGTTGCCGACGAGGACGTTGACAAGAAGTACGAGGAAATGGCTGAGCAGTATTCTATGCCTGTTGAGCAGATTAAGGCCGCCGTTCCCGCTGTTGAGCTTAAGAAGGATATTGCTGTAGAAAAGGCTCTTGACCTTATTAAGTCTACTGCTGTTATTACCGACGTTGACGCTATCAGCGAAAAGGCTGAAAAGAAGCCTGCCGCTAAGAAGACTACTGCTAAGAAGGCAGAAGGCGAAGCAACGGAAAAGAAGCCCGCCGCTAAGAAGTCTACTGCTAAGAAGGCAGAAGGCGAAGCTACTGAGAAAAAGCCTGCCGCTAAGAAGACTACCACTAAGAAGGCAGAAGGCGAAGCTACTGAGAAAAAGCCCGCCGCTAAGAAGACTACCACTAAGAAGGCTGAAGGCGAAGCTACGGAAAAGAAGCCCGCCGCTAAGAAGACTACTACCAAGAAGGCTGAAGATAAAGCAGAATAATCTGATTATAAACAGTCTTTACGGTGTATAATTAAATTAATACGGAGGTACTGTTATGGATATGAATTTAGTTCCTGTTGTCGTTGAACAGACCAGTCGCGGTGAGCGTTCCTTCGACATATTTTCGCGTCTTTTAAATGACCGTATCGTTATGCTTAACGGTCAGGTTGATGACGTTTCTGCAAGTCTTATAATTGCTCAGTTACTTTATCTTGAGGGTCAGGACCCCGATAAGGATATCAGCTTTTATATTAACAGCCCCGGCGGAAGTGTGTCTGCAGGCCTTGCAATTTATGATACTATGCAGTACATTAAGTGTGACGTTTCCACTATTTGTATGGGTATGGCCGCAAGTATGGGCGCTTTCCTGCTTTCTTCCGGCGCAAAGGGTAAACGTTATGCACTCCCCAATTCCGAGGTTATGATTCATCAGCCCTTAGGCGGTGCTCAGGGACAGGCAAGCGATATTCTTATCAGCGCACGTCACATTGAGCGCACCAGAGAAAACCTGAATAAAATTCTTGCTGCCAACACAGGCAAGCCCGTTGAACAGATTGCTGTTGATACCGACAGAGACAATTGGCTCACCGCTGTTGAGGCTCAGGAATACGGTCTTGTAGATAAAGTTATTACCAAGAGAGGTAACTAATGTCTAATAAAGATTCTATAAACAAACAGATTCGATGCTCGTTCTGCGGTAAAACGCAGGACGAGGTCGGTCGTATTATAGAAGGTCCGGGCGTTTATATTTGTGACTCCTGTATTAACTTCTGTAATACCCTTTTGTACGGGGAAGAGGCGGAGGAGCAAAGACCTCGCCGTAAGGCCCGTGCTGAAAAGGAATTTGTTTTACCTAAGCCAAGGGAAATCAAAGAAAAGCTTGACGAATACGTTATTGGGCAGGAGGAAGCAAAAATCACTCTGTCGGTTGCGGTTTACAACCACTATAAGCGTATTTTTAAGCAGAAGGATAACAACGTTGAGCTTGCAAAAAGCAACGTTTTGCTTCTTGGCCCCACAGGTGTTGGTAAAACCCTTTTGGCTCAAACTCTTTCTAAAATTTTGCAGGTGCCGATTGCTATAACCGATGCTACCACCTTAACTGAGGCAGGCTACGTTGGTGAGGACGTTGAGAATATTCTCCTCCGTCTTATTCAGGCGGCCGATTACGATATAGAAAAGGCCGAGCGCGGTATTATCTATATCGACGAAATTGATAAAATTGCACGAAAGAGTGAGAACACCTCAATTACCCGTGACGTAAGCGGTGAGGGTGTTCAGCAGGCGCTCCTTAAAATTTTAGAGGGCACTGTTGCTAACGTTCCTCCTCAGGGTGGCAGAAAGCATCCTCAGCAGGAGTTTATTCAAATTAACACAACCAACATTCTGTTTATTTGCTCAGGCGCATTTGACGGAATTGATAAGGTTATTGAAAGACGAATCGGCGGTTCAAGCCTTGGCTTTGGTGCTGACGTTAAGTCGCCTAACAGTAAGGCGGCTCAGGCGGCGGCCGAAAACGCCACCCATCAGGACCTTGTTAAATTCGGCCTTATTCCCGAGCTTGTAGGCAGACTTCCCGTTGTTACGGGGCTTAAGGGTATGGATAAGGAAACCCTTGTTCGTATTATGACCGAGCCTAAAAATTCAATAGTAAAGCAATACGAGGCGCTTTTTGCCCTTGACGGAATTGAGCTCGTTTTTGAAAACCAAGCTTTACAGCGCATTGCTGAGCTTACCATTGAGCGAAAAACGGGAGCAAGAGGACTTCGTTCTATTATTGAAGCTACTCTGCAGCCCCTTATGTACAGTACTCCTTCCGATTCCAACATTAAAAAGGTAACGGTTACTGCCGCTACCGTTGAGGGAAAAGAAGCTGTTATTGAATATAAAGAATAGATTAACGTTACTAAAACACCGTTTCTTTATGAAACGGTGTTTTTTTGTGAAAATTTTTTTCATTTCTATAGACTTTTTGCCAATTAAATGTTACAATCAATTTGAAAAATTTCTCTTTAGGAGGCTCAAGTATGAGAGAAGTGACGAAAATTAACTCCGGTTGGCTGTTTTGCGAGGGCGATTTAAAGGTTGATCGTCCCTACACTAAGGGTCCCGTTTATAGCCAAAGCAAAACCGAAAGAAAGCTTCAGGGTCCCGCTTCGTATAATCATAACGATGTTCCCGAGGGTTGGGGTGCAGGCACAAGAGAGCTTGTCAGCATAGGCTGGAAACGTGTAGATTTACCTCACGATTTTATTATCAATAAAGCACCTGATGAAAATGAAAATAACACTACCGGCTTTTTTAAATACACAAACGGCTGGTACAGAAAGCATTTTAAATTAAATGAAGAGGATATGGATAAGAGAATTTCCATTATCTTCGACGGTGTTGCTACCCACGCAACCGTTTATTTAAACGGCTGTTTAATGAAGCATAATTTCTGCGGCTATACCACCTTTGAGGTAGATATTACCGATAACTGTTATTTCGGCGAAAAAGAAAACGTTCTTGCCGTTTACGTTAATACCGAGGAATATGAGGGCTGGTGGTATCAGGGCGGCGGCATTTACAGAGACGTATGGCTTAAGAAAACCGACAGAGTTTGTGTTGATATGTACGGCGTTTACGCAAAACCCGTAAAAATTGACGATAATTCCTGGAAGGTAGACATTGAAACTACTATCCGTAATGAAAATTATGAAGGCAGAGCCAAGCGCATTATTGCTAAGAGCATAATTAAGGATAAAGACGGTAACGCTGTTGCTGAGGCACAGGGAAGCGTGCTTGTTGGCGCTAAGGAAACAGGTGTCGCAAGGTATACCGCTACGGTAGAAAATCCCGCCCTTTGGGACGTTCAAAGTCCTAACCTTTACACAGTTGAAACGGTGCTTATTAAAAACGGTAAGGAATGTGATTGTGTTACTGACAGAATAGGCTTCCGTACTGCTTACTGCGACCCCGAAAAAGGCTTCTTCTTAAACGGCAAACACGTAAAAATTAAAGGTGTTTGTGCTCATCAGGACTTTGGATTAACGGGACTTGCCGTACCTGAAAATATTTTCCGCTACAAGGTAAAGCTTCTTAAGGAAATGGGTGCTAACGGTTACCGTTGCTCACACTATCCCCATCCCACCGCTACTATGGACGCACTGGACGAAATGGGCTTTTTGGTAATGGATGAATGCAGATGGATGGAGTCGACCGAAGAGGGCATTGCCCAAATGGAAATGATGATGAAAAGAGACAGAAACCGTCCGTCGGTTATTTTCTGGTCTCTCGGTAATGAGGAGCCTCACCATAAAACCTACGTTGGACAGAGAATTAATAAATCTATGTATAGAAGAGCAAAGCAGCTTGATGACCAAAGGTATATTATGGCGGCTGTTTCCAATGCCGACGGCTGTAAGATTTTCGGCTGTCTTGACGTAATCGGTGTAAACTATAACCTTAAGCTTTACGACGATATTCATAAAACCTATCCCGACCGCTCTGTATTTGCTTCTGAATGCTGCGCTACCAGTACTTCAAGAGGTTTTTATTACGACGCTAACCCTGACGTAACAAAGGTAGGCTACGTAAATTCTTTAGACCATGATACCAACGCTTGGTTTATGGGCAGAGAAAATACTTGGAAGTTTATAATGGAGCGTGACTGGGTTTTAGGTGAGTATCAGTGGATAGCTTTTGAACACAGAGGTGAAACCTATTGGCCTCGTCTTTGCTCTCAGGCAGGCGCTATCGACCTTTATATGCAGAAAAAGGATGCATTTTTCGTTAATCAGTCCCACTGGAGCAGCACTCCTATGATTCATCTTGCACCACATTGGAATTGGTGCGGTATGGAGGGAGAGGAAATAAAGGTGGTTGCCTACACTAACTGTGACGAAGCAGAGCTTTTCTTAAACGGGAAATCTATAGGCAGAAACAGGATTGAAAAATTCGGACACGGTGAATGGCTTGTACCCTTTGAAAAGGGCGAAATTAAGGTGCTCGGCTATATTAACGGCCAAAGGGTTGCCGAGGATAAAAATATTACCTCGGGCAAATCCTATGCTTTAAAGCTGCGCCTTGAAAACGATAATGCCGTAAATGCAGGAGATATAGCACTCTTTACCTGCTACGTTGTTGATGAGAACGGTGTTGAGGTACCCGATGCGGCGCCTTTTGTACGCTTCTTCAGTAATAATAAGGGCATTATTGTAGGTACGGGAAGCGACGTTTGCGACCACGTTCCCGTAAACGTGCCAAACCGACAAATGCGTATGGGCAGAATAAGTGTTGCCGTAAAGCTAACCGGAGCTGAAGGTGAATTAAAGCTCTATGCCGAAAGCGACGGGCTTAATAAGGCCTTTATAAAATTGTAATAAAAATAAGATTTAAAAGAATTCCCTTATATAATAAGGGAATTCTTTTGCATTCGTTGACAATCGCTTAAATTTGCGGTATTATAATTAGTAATACTAAAATTGTTTTTATGGGGGTAAGTAATGGATAACAGAAATTTAAGTATGCTTATGGACCTTTATGAAATGACAATGGCTAACGGTGTTCTTGACAGCGAAATGGAGGGCACTATTGCTTATTTTGATATGTTCTTCCGCCGTGTGCCCGATGAAGGCGGCTATGCCATTATGGCAGGACTTCATCAGCTTATTGAATATTTTAATAACCTATCCTTCAGCGAAAGCGATATTGAATATTTAAGAGGCTTAAAGCTTTTCGACGAGCGTTACCTTAAGTTCCTTTCCGAATTTAAATTCGAATGTGATGTATGGGCTGTTCCCGAGGGCACTCCCATTTTTCCGCGTGAGCCTATAATTACCGTGAGGGGCCCCATAATGCAGGCTTTTTTGGTGGAGACAATGGTGCTTCTTACCATCAACCATCAGTCTCTTATAGCCACTAAGGCCAACCGTATTGTACGTGCCGCAGAGGGCAGACCCGTGCTTGAATTCGGTTCACGCCGTGCACACGGCTACGATGCAGCCATTCTCGGCGCAAGGGCTGCTATAATAGGCGGATGTACAGGTACCGCCTGTGTGCTTACGGGTAAGGATTTCGACGTATCTCCTTCGGGCACTATGGCCCATAGTTGGGTACAGCTTTTCAGCAATGAATACGAAGCCTTTAAAACCTATGCGCAAAAATACCCTGACAGCACCACCTTGCTTGTTGATACCTACAACGTGCTTAAAAGCGGTATTCCTAATGCCATTAAGGTGTTTGATGAGGTGTTGAAGCCATTGGGCAAACGCCCCAGAGGAATAAGAATTGACAGCGGTGACATTACCTATATTACCAAAAAAGCAAGAAAAATGCTTGATGATGCAGGCTATGAGGATTGCAAAATCGTCGTTTCTAACTCTTTGGACGAGTATCTTATCCGTGATATGCTTGTTCAGGGCGCTAAGGTTGATATTTTCGGTGTTGGCGAGCGTCTTATCACCGCCGCAAGAGAGCCCGTTTTCGGCGGCGTGTATAAGCTTGTTGCCGTTGAAAAGGAAGGCAAAATTATTCCTAAAATTAAGATTAGTGAAAATACCGCTAAAATTACCATTCCCGGCGTTAAAATTCCTTGGCGTTTATACGATAAGGAAACGGGCAAGTGTATTGCCGATGTTATGACCTTGGGGGATGAAAAAATTAATGATAACGAGCCTTATGAGATATTCCACCCCGAGTATACCTGGAAACGCAAAACCGTTGAAAATTTCGTTGCTAAAAAGCTTCAGGTGAAAATATTCGAAAACGGTAAGCAGGTGTACGAAAGTCCTACTGTGCGCGAAATAGCACAGTATTGCAAGGAGCAGGTTGAGCTTTTATGGGATGAGGTTAAGCGTTTTGAAAAGCCTCACACCTATTACGTAGACCTGTCACAAAGACTTTGGGATCAAAGAAGCGAGCTCTTACATAAGCACACTAAATAAAGGAGAAAAGTATGAAGCGAATTGTTGCTATATTTCTTTCGGTATTATTAATGCTGTCCCTTACGGCCTGTAAACACGGCGGAGGCGCGGAGGACGGCTACAAAGTTGATATTTCCTACTATTTGTCGGCAGGACAAGTTAAAGAGGCTCAGTTTATGCTTGGCACTTCCTTAGAGTCTATAAACAAGGAAATGTCAAAGCATACCGCCGACGAGCATTCGGGTGACGGCCATGATGATGCCATTGTTTTTGTAGAGGATTATGATTATAGCTTTTATTCAACCGCTGAATTTGATTATTACTATAAAAACGATAAAGCCGATAAGGGTATTTCCTGCATAGTAGGCAATGCCGATATTTACGGCTTTTCGGTAGGTCAAAGCGGCTTTTATGAGGTCAAAACTGCATTAGAGCTTGAAAAGCTTAACCCAATCCTGAGTGACGCAAAGGCAGAGGAATTCTTTTTCCTTATGGTAAGTCTTGACGACTGCAAAAAGCTTACCTGCATTAAGGATAATAAAGAGCTTGTTTTCTATTTTGAAAATGATATTCTGATAGCAGGTGTGCTTTATAACACCGATAATTGGATGATATAGAAAGGACGTAATTCCCCTTGAAGCTGACCTTTAAAAAGGGACTTGTACACGGCCTGCCTATTTGCCTTGGTTATCTTTCGGTTTCCTTCGGTTTTGGTATTTCTGCCGTTGCAAGCGGGCTTTCTGTGTTGGAGGCTACTCTGATTTCCGCTACCAACCTCACCTCGGCGGGACAGGCGGCAGGTATTGAGATTATTGCCGCCGCAGGCGGATATATTGAAATGGCTCTGACTCAGCTTATTATTAATTTGCGCTATGCCCTTATGGGTATTTCGCTGTCGCAAAAAATTGATAAAGCATATTCGGTGCCTGCCCGTATGGTGACCTCCTTCGGTATAACCGACGAAATTTTTGCCGTAGCCTATTCGCAAACGGGACAAATAACCTCACTTTATATGCTGGGTATGATTTTGATATCCTGCCTTGGCTGGACGGGCGGAACCTTGCTTGGCGCCGTAGCCGGAACGGTGCTTCCCGTTATTATTACGGGAGCGCTGGGTATAATGCTTTACGCAATGTTTATTGCTATAGTTGTTCCCGTTGCAAAGGAAGATAAAAAGGTGCTGGCGGCAGTGTTTATTGCAATAGCTTTGAGCGTAATATTTAAGTATTTACTGCCATTTGTTTCCGCGGGCTTTGCCATTATTATTTGCGCCGTTGTCGCTTCTCTTTTAGCGGCTCTTATTTTCCCCATAAAGGAGGAAGAAGAATGAGCCTTGCAATTTATATGGTGGTAATGGCAGGGGTTACCTACCTTATCAGAATGCTTCCCTTTACTTTAATGAGGAAGAAAATAAAATCCCGCTTTTTCAGAAGCTTTTTATATTACGTGCCCTATGCGGTGCTGTCTGCTATGACATTTCCGTCAATTTTTTATTCAACGGGTAACGTAATTACCGCCGCTGTGGGTACATTTACCGCACTTGTTTTGGCTTATTATAAAAAGCCTCTTATTGTGGTGGCCTTGTGCGCCGCCGCCTCGGCGCTTACAGTAGCGCTTATAATTAAATTTGTTTAGAATATATTACCCGTTTTAGGAGTTTAAAATGAACGACGTACAATTTTTGGAACTGAGAAAAAGAATAATCAGACAAGAATTTTCTAATATGAACGACCGTCAATTTGAGGCTGTTGTTTCTGCAAAGGGCCCCGTTCTTGTGCTTGCAGGCGCAGGAAGCGGAAAAACCACCGTGCTTGTAAACAGAATTGCTTATCTTGTAAAGTACGGCAACGGCTATAACAGTAACGAATTGCCTTATATTGACCAAGATCTTGCCGAAAGAATTAATAACTATAAGCAGGGCGACGAAGACCTTATAAGAAGGCTTTTGGCAGTTGACCCCGTTCAGCCGTGGAATATTCTTGCAATCACCTTTACCAATAAAGCGGCAGGGGAGTTAAAGGAACGTATTTCAGCAAAGCTTTTGGATGACGGGCTTGATATTTGGGCAGGCACCTTTCACTCGGTTTGCGGCAAAATACTTCGCCGACACGCCGAGCTTTTAGGCTATGATTCTCACTTTACCGTATATGACACCGACGACCAAAAAAGGCTTTTAAAGGATATTATGAAGGGCTTTAATTTGGACGAAAAGGTGTTCCCCATAAAGGCGGTTTTAGGAGAAATTTCTTCCTCTAAGGATAAGCTTATTTCACCAACCGAATACCGTAATAATATGGGTAACGACTACAGGGGCAGGGTAATAGCCGATTTATACGAAGCCTATACCGAGCAGTTAAAAAGCGCCAATGCAATGGACTTTGACGATATGATTGTAAATACCGTAAAACTGCTTCAGGACTTTCCCGACATTGCCGAAAAATACCGCAATCGTTTCCGTTACATAATGGTTGACGAGTATCAGGATACTAACTATGCGCAGTACGTGCTTGTAAAAACACTTGCGGAAGGGGAAAGGAACATATGCGTTGTTGGTGACGACGACCAGAGTATTTACCGTTTCCGTGGAGCAACTATAGAGAATATCTTGAATTTTGAGGACGAATACGAAAACGCTAAGGTTATTAGACTTGAGCAAAACTACCGTTCTACCTCGCATATTCTTGATGCGGCAAATGCAGTTATTGCCAATAATAAGGGCAGAAAGGGTAAAACCCTTTGGACAGATAACGGTGAAGGAGTACCTATTGAGGTGCATACCGCCGAGGACCAAATAGAGGAAGCAAAATACGTTGCCGAAAAGGTTTTCACCAATATAAGGAACGGCGGTAAGGCATCGGCCAATGCTGTACTTTACAGAATGAACGCTCAGTCAGCCGCCCTTGAAAACGTTTTTGCGCGAAGCGGTATTGCCTATACCGTTATCGGTGGCACAAGGTTCTTTGACCGTAAGGAAATTAAGGATATTTTAGCTTACCTGCAGGTTATTAATAACCCCAGCGATGCTATTCGCCTTAAAAGAATAATCAACGAGCCCAAAAGAGGAATTGGTGATACCACCATTAATCACGCCTCGGAAATTGCAGACGGGCTTGGCATTTCTCTTTTCGAGGTTTTATCCAATGCTGAAAACTATCCTGCACTGTCCCGTGCAGCAGGTAAGCTTAAGCAGTTTACCGATATGATAAACGGCTTTATAGCGCTTAGTGAAGAAACTTCAATTCACGAGCTTTGTCGCGAGGTTATTGATACTACGGGTTACGTTAACGCTCTTATTGCCGCAGGCCCTGCCGAGCAGGACAGAGTAGAAAACGTGAAGGAACTTTCCAGTACTCTTTTACAGTACGAGCTTGAAAACGATGAACCGACACTTTCGGGCTTTTTGGAAGAGGTTGCGCTTGTAAGTGATATCGACTCCCTTGAAAGTGATAATGACCGAGTAATTATGATGACGGTTCACAGCGCAAAGGGTCTGGAATTCGACAACGTATACCTTATCGGCTGGGAGGAGGGTGTATTTCCCGGCAATCAGTCTATATATGCAGGCCCTGCCGAAATTGAAGAGGAAAGGCGCCTTGCCTACGTTGCCATTACGCGAGCCAAAAAGCGCCTTTATATTACCAATGCCTATACGAGAATGCTTTACGGTTCCACCAGTCGTAATCTGCCCTCCCGCTTTTTAAAGGAGATACCGGATGAGCTTTGCAATTTTGGCGGAGTAAAGAGGAGAGAAGCTCCAAAGATAACCGTTGAGCCGCAGGCCGCTTCCTCTGCCTATGCCAAAAGAAGCGTTTATACCGCACCGCCTAAAAAGACAAATTGTAATTACAGCGCAGGTATGACGGTTGAGCATAATGCCTTTGGCATTGGAAAAATTCTTAAAACCGTGCCAATGGGAAGCGATACTCTCTTAGAAATTAAATTTGAAACCGTAGGACTTAAAAAGCTTATGGCAGGCTTTGCAAAATTAAAAATTCTTTAATACTTAAAGACTAAACCTTTAGTATAATTATTAACGTAATACCTTAATTATTTATTCGGAGCTGAAATTTATGGTAACTACAAAAGCCGTAAAATCCACCGCCCTTGAGCATTTGCGCGGTAATTGGCCAAAGGCCTGCTCGGTTGCAATGATTCCCGTTTTCGCCACCATTGCGGTGGTGTTGATCGGTTATCTTTTGACCTTGCCCTTTGGCACCGTTATTGCCGACGTTATTTCGGTTATAATATTTATACTTCTTTGCGCTCCTTTGTGGATGGGTGCTTTAAGGGTGTATTGGCGATTAGCCAATGGCTGTGACGATGACGTAGCCGAAGCCTTTTACTACTTTTCAGGTAAAATAGAATACAAAAGGTGCTTCCTTTTTAACCTGCGAGTAACTGCGTATTGGCTTAAGGTGGAGCTTTTAGTATTTTTCCCTTGTCTGTTAACCTATGTTTTTACAAATGGCGATTTTTATGAATGGCTCGGGATTTCAATGCCCTTAATCCTTCTTAATTTACGCTATTTAATTTACGTTTTTTACCTGTTAGCGTTTATAGTAACTATAATTCATATAGTAAAGCTTTACCTTCCTGCATTTTTACTCGTAAGTGATGAGGAAATGCCGCCCGTACTTTGCTTTAAGCGCGGTATTGAAGTAGGCGCGTATACCAAATCGCGCTTTTCGGGCTTTGCAATCGGCTTTTTAGGTTGGATTATTCTGTCCCTGCTGTTTATACCGTTACTGTTTACGGTGCCGTATTTGCTTATGTCCTACGTTGTTGCCTGCAGGTATAACGTTGCATATTATAATATTTCGGGCAAAGCGCAGGAGGATGCGCCTATGCACGAGATTTAATATTTGTGAGGTGCTTTATGAAGACGCTTACAAAATACGCTGTTTATTACGTGCTTGTATTCGCAGTTTTTGCGGCAAATATGTTCTTTTACGTTAAGGACCATTTTTTCTATACTATGAACGATCTTCCCGAGGGACAGTATCTTTATAGCTCTATGTCGCCCGACAGCAATCATTCTGCCGAGGTATACAGAATTGAAACACCCGAGGGCAGAGCAATAAGAGTTGAGCTGCGTACCTTTGACTTTTCCAACAAGGAAAACATAGTTAGCAGTGAAAAAAATATTTACTGGGAAGTAAATAAATCGGTTGTAACGGTTGGCTGGGAGAATAACGACGTTATTACTATTGATAACCGAACTCTCGATTTATCCTTAGGCCAAACCTATGATTCAAGGAGAATAACTACAGATTGACAAAAAGAGTCACAAGGGAGACACTTCGTAAGGAAGTGTCTCCCTTCGGCTTTTGTAGTCAGCCAGAATGATTGAATTGTAAGGATAATTCAATTTATAACGGAGGATTACACAATGGCAAACTTTATTGAAGAATTTTTCTACGGAAATCTTGATCCACAGGCACGCAGTACGAAGCAAAACAAGGCTGTTCAGAAGCAGATGGAAATTCTGATGAACAACGAAGAAAAGCTGACGGCTGCATTGGATAATGAAAACAAAAAGTTATTTCTTGATTTTGCAAACGCTTGGAGTGTTGTTAATGGCGAATCAACATTAGACAGTTTCATAATGGGTTTTCGGTTGGGTGCGAAATTTACATACGACACCTTTATCGGAACGGATGCTCCGTTCGAAGATCTCTTGAAGGAGTGATGATAATGAAAAAGTATTACATAGTATTTGACGAATACGAAAGAGGAATTATCATCAACGCCCTTAATGACAAACGGAATGCTCTCATAAAAGAAGGGCGATATACCGATGCAGTTGACGAAGTCCTGCTGAAGGTCATTAACGCAAAGAAAAAGAGATTTAAGATTAGATATGCGGAGGATTAAAATTATGAAAAAGACTATATTTGAGCAAATGGGCGGTACATATACAAAGGTTGGAGATTATTATTTACCTAATCTCTTGCCTGCCGAGCAGGAAGAACAGCCTATTGGCATATGGGGACAGCGACACTTGCGGTATATCAAGCAACATCATAAGGTACGATACACTAACCTGCTGACAAGCGGTAAGTTAAACAGCTATCTTGCAGACATTGATAAAGAAGCTGAAGATGTGCTTTTTCGGCTTGTAAAACAAATGGCAGAACGTGAGGGTGTTACCGAACAACTCAAAGCAGATAACCAAATGGAGTGGGTTGCTCGGATGAATAACATCCGCAGCAGAGCCACAGAAATTGTGAACAATGATATGATTTACACCTAAACGACAGTGGCGGCAGGGAGAAATCTCTGCCGCCTTAACTTATATTCAAAAAGTCCCCCTACCACAAAAATATTAAAAAGTCAATAGGCAAAATCAAATTTCACAGAAAATCCATTGAAAAACCTCGAGTTGTATGGTATAATACCTTTGTATAATTATGTTTAGTTGAAAGCGAGGTTGAACCTATGAATCCAGTTTTAAAATATCGTGGCGGAAAATCTCGTGAAATCCCCCGTTTTCTTCAATACATACCGGATGACTTTAACAGATATATCGAGCCTTTTTTTGGCGGTGGTGCAGTTTATTTCCATCTTGAACCTGAAAATGCTATTATCAACGATGCAAATGAGCGATTGATGACCTTTTATTCTCAGTTGCGAGATCAATATCCTCTTATGCGTCAGCAGTTGGATGACATTCAGCGTGTGTATGAGCTTAATCAGGCAGAATATAAGAGATTGAAAGCCTTGACACCTGATGAGAGAGTTCCTAATGCAAATGAGGAACTTTATTATCGTATGAGAGAACTATTTAATCATCCAGATGATACATATTTAGATGGAGTTTTGTATTTCTTTATCAACAAGACTGCCTATTCGGGAATGATTAGATACAATAACAATGGTGATTACAATGTTCCTTTCGGCAGATACCCAAATCTTAACACTCGACTTGTAACACAACAACATAGCGAGCTTTTGCAAGGCGCAGAATTATTTAACCTTGATTATAGTCGCATTTTTGATATGGCACAAGAAGATGATTTTATCTTTTTAGATCCTCCATACGATTGCGTTTTCAACGACTATGGAAACATCGATATGATGAACGGTTTTGATGAATCAGAACATAGACGTTTAGCGGCTGATTTTAGAAATCTT
>JAFVIF010000001.1 GCA_017474125.1 Clostridia bacterium | reverse complement strand
TTGGTACGATGAGCAGAAGGAAAAGGAAGCTGCTCAGGCTCTTATAGCAGGCGGCTGTAAGCTTATTTCTCAGCACGCTGACTCCATGGGCGCTCCTACCGCTTGCGAAACTGCAGGCGTTCCCAACGTTTCCTACAACGGCTCTACCGTTGCTGCTTGCCCCAACACCTTCATCGTTTCCTCAAGAATCGACTGGACTCCTTACTTCAAGTATATGATTGAGTGCGTTCAGAAGGGTGTAGCTATTGACACCGACTGGACCGGTACTATAGAGACAGGCTCGGTTGTTCTTACCGACATCAACACAAAGGCTGCTGCTGCAGGTACTGCAGAAAAGCTTGCTGACGTTAAGGCTAAGCTTTTAGACGGTTCTATCAAGGTGTTTGATTGTGCTAACTTCACCGTTAACAAGGCTGCTATTACTTCCTACAAGGCTGACGTTAACACCGATGCAGCTTTCGAAAAGGATACCGAGGTTATCGAGAACGGCGTATTCTACGAGTCTAAGCATCGTTCCGCTCCTTACTTCGATATTGAAATCGACGGTATTACTCTTCTTGACAGAAACTACGGCTAATAATTAAACTTAAAGTCTGAGACGAGGGTCACCCCTCGCCTCAGACTAATTTTGAAGAAATTGCTATAGCAAGTTGTAGCAATTTCTTGAGAATTTTTAGAACGGAGGTTTAACGTGTCTACACAACCTGCTATTGAACTAAAAAATATTACCAAACGCTTTGGTGCAAAGGTTATTGCCAATAAAAACGTTAATCTTACCGCTTACCGCGGTGAGATTCTTTCCATTTTAGGCGAAAACGGAAGCGGCAAAACCACCCTTATGAATATGATTTCGGGTATTTATTTCCCCGATGAGGGTCAAATTTTCATTGATGGAAATGAGGCTGTTATTACCTCGCCTAAGGATGCTTTTTCTTATAGAATCGGTATGATTCACCAGCATTTTAAGCTTGTAGAGGTTTTCTCTGCTGCTGAGAATATAGTGCTTGGCATTGATGAGGGAAAATATAACCTTAAAAATTCCACGGCCGAAATCAAGAAAATCAGCGAGCAGTACGGCTTTGACCTTGACGTGAATAAAAAGATTTATTCAATGTCGGTTTCCGAAAAGCAAACCGTTGAAATTATTAAGGTGCTTTACCGCGGTGCCGATATTCTTATTCTTGACGAGCCCACCGCCGTTCTTACTCCTCAGGAAACCCAAAAGCTTTTTGCTATTTTACGCAGAATGCGTGACGACGGCAAATGTATTATCATTATTACCCACAAGCTTCACGAGGTTCTCTCTCTTTCCGACAGAGTATCGGTACTCAGAAAGGGCGAATACGTAGGCACCGTTAATACAGCCGAAACAAGCGAAAACGAACTTACCGAAATGATGGTTGGTAAAAAGATCAGCCTTAATATTCAGCGTGACGAGCCAAAGAACGCAGAGGACAGGCTTGTTGTAAATAAACTTACCTGCGTTGACAGAGCAGGCACCACTGTGCTTGACGACGTTTCCTTTACTGCAAAAAGCGGTGAGATTTTAGGTATAGCAGGTATTGCGGGCAGCGGACAGCGTGAGCTCCTTGAAGCCATTGCAGGCCTTCAGCATTTGTCCTCGGGTGAAATTTATTACTTTGACCCCAAAACAGGTGAAAAGGAAAATTTAAAAGACAAAACTCCTATGCAAATTCGAAATATGGGTGTTCGACTTTCCTTTGTTCCTGAAGACAGACTTGGTATGGGTCTTGTAGGAAATATGGACATTGTTGACAATATGATGCTCAGAAGCTACAGAAAGGGTCATTCGGCTTTCCTTGAAAGAAAGAAGCCTAAGGATCTTGCTATGAAGATTATTCACGACCTTGAGGTTGTAACGCCCAGTGCCAGCACTCCCGTAAGACGTCTTTCGGGCGGTAACGTTCAAAAGGTGCTTGTAGGCCGTGAAATTGCCGCTTCTCCTACCGTGCTTATGGTTGCTTATCCCGTACGTGGTCTTGATATTAACTCCTCCTACACCATATATAACCTTTTAAACGAGCAAAAGGAGAAGGGGGTTGCCATAGTTTTCGTTGGCGAGGACCTTGACGTACTGGTTGAGCTTTGCGACAGAATTATGGTTATCGGCTCGGGAAAAATAAACGGTATAGTAGACGGCCGAACCGCTACTAAGGAAGAAATCGGTCTTCTTATGACTAAATCAAAGCAGGAAGGAGCTGAAGACGCAAATGAGTAACGCAAAAGAAATTAAAATTTCTCGTGAACCGCTTTTAAAGGTTGTTAAGCGTGACGATATGCCTCCCTTAAAGGCTTGGCTGGTGCGTTTCGGCACTCTTGCAATTTCTTTTATTATCATTGGTTTATTCTCAATGGCAATCAGCGGTAAAAGCTTTGGCGAAACCTATGAAATTATGTTTATGGGTGTATTCGGCAGAATTTTCGAAGGTAAGCTTACAATGCTTTGGAAGTACCTTCAAGAGGTTGCAATGCTTCTCGCTCTTGCACTTGCTCTTACCCCCGCGTTTAAAATGAAGTTCTGGAACTGCGGAGCCGAGGGTCAGGCACTTATGGGCGGACTTGCTGCTATGATTTGTATGATAGAGCTTGGAGATATTCTTTCTTATCCAGTGCTTATTGCGGTAATTGCCGTTACGAGTATTCTTGCAGGCGCTGTTTGGGGACTTATTCCTGCAATATTCAAGGCATTTTTTAACACCAACGAAACCCTGTTCACCCTTATGATGAACTACATAGCAACTCAGATAATTGCTTATTATCTTTACATTAAGGGCGGCGGCTCCAACGTTATTAACCCCGTTTCTGCAGGTAACTTCCCAACGGTAGGCACTAACGAGTACTTTGTAAACATTACCGTAGTTACCGTTATTACCGTAATTATGTTTATTTACTTAAAGTACAGTAAGCAGGGCTACGAAATATCGGTTGTAGGTGAAAGCCAAAATACTGCACGCTATATTGGTATTAACGTTAAAAAGGTTATTATCCGTACTATGGCAATTTCCGGTGCGCTTTGCGGCGTTACAGGTATGCTTCTCGTAGCAGGTAAAGACCACAGTATTAACGCTAACCTTGTTGGCGGCGAAGGCTTTACCGCTATTCTTATGTCGTGGCTCGGTCAGTTTAACCCATTTATTATGGCGGTTATGATTGCCATTATCACCTTTATTGAAATCGGTGTTGCTAAGGTTGCCGATACGGCGCTTCTCAACTCCTCCTTCTCTTCAATAATCGTAGGTATTGTTATTCTTATGCTTGTAGGCTGTGAATTCTTTATTCACTATTCAGTTAAGTTCCGTCACAACAAAAAGGAGGTAGAAGCATGATTATTCAGTTTATATGCCGTGCAATTCTCCTTGGTGTTCCGCTTCTTTACGGCTCAACCGGTGAAATTATTACCGAAAAATCGGGTCACCTAAACCTTGGTATACCCGGTATAATGTACGTTGGTGCTATAAGCGGTGTAACGGGCTCCTTCCTTTACGAAAATGCTTGCGGTAACGATATTGCAAATATGAGCCCTGTTCTTGCGGTGCTTATTCCGTTGCTTTGCTCTATAATAGGCTCCGTGCTTATGGGACTTATTTACAGCTTCCTTACCGTAACTCTTCACGCTAATCAGAACGTTACCGGTCTTGCCCTTACCACACTTGGTATAGGCTTAGGTAACTTCCTCGGCGCTTCTCTTATTAATATTACCAAGAGTGAGCTCCCCTCTATCGCTCTTACCAAAACAAGCTCCTTTTTCTTAACTGAGTTACCCTTTGCCGATAAGCTTGGTTGGTTTGGTGAGCTTTTCCTGTCTCACGATTTTCTTACCTATTTAGCAATTATTATCGCTCTTGTTGCTACCTTCGTTCTTAACCGTACCCGCGTTGGCCTTAACCTGCGCGCAGTAGGTGAAAATCCTGCAACAGCCGATGCCGCAGGCATTAACGTTCCTAAATATAGGTACGTTGCCACCTGTATAGGCAGTGCTATAGCAGGTCTCGGCGGTTTGCAGTACGTTATGGCTTATGCCAACGGCGTTTGGTCTAACAACGCTTTCGGTGACAGAGGCTGGATGGCTATTGCTCTTGTTATTTTCGCAGTTTGGAAGCCGTCGCTTGCTATTGTAGGCTCCTTCCTTTTCGGTGCTCTTTGTAATGCGAATAACTATATTCAAGGTCTTGGTACCGAAACTCAGGAGCTTTTCAAAATGCTTCCCTACGTAGTTACCATTATAGTTCTTATTATTACGAGTATGCGAAACAATAAGCAGAATCAACCCCCTGCAAGTCTTGGTGTTAATTACTTTAGAGAAGAAAGATAAAATTAAGCAAACACTTTTAAAAAAGTGTTTGCTTTTTTGTTGAAAAATAAGAGTATATGTGATAGACTTTTAAAGGAATAACTTGTAAGGAGTGTAAATTATGCAGGTTGAAATTGGAAATATATGGAAGGGCTACAGCGTTGAGGGACTTAAAATTCAGGAAACCGATGCCGTATTCCATAACGTAAGAAAAGCCCCCTTTAAAATTTACGGTCTTGTTGACCCTATGAACACCTATCACAGAGTTCCTATGGACATTGCTAAAACCATAAGCGGTGACGTTGCTTATCACGGTAAAGCTACAACAGGCGTGCGAGTTCGTTTTAATACTGATTCTAAATACGTTGGTATAAGAGCAAAATTTGCTCACCACGTTTTACCCAATCCTCACATAACAAGGCTTAATGAAACAGGCTTTGATATTTACGTTGAGAAGGACGGCGAGGATGTTTATAAGGGCAGTTATTATCCGCCCAAGGACGGCTTTGACGGCTATGAGGGTATAAAGCATTTTAAAGATAACAAAATGCGTTGTATAACCATTTATTTCCCCATTGGTAATGAGGTTTTGGATTTAGAGGTTGCCTTGGAGCCTAATGCAAAAATAGAGGAGCCTAACCCTTATAAATTCGAAAAGCCCGTTGTTTTTTACGGCTCTTCCATTACTCACGGTTTTGCAGCAGGCCGTCCCGGTACTACCTATGTAAACCGTATCGGCAGAATGCTTAAAACCGATATTATGAATTTCGGATTTTCGGGTAGCGCTAAGGGCGAGGCTAATATGGCAAAGTTTTTGGCAGAGCTTGATATGTCGGTATGTGTAATGGATTATGACTATAATGCACCAAGTGTTGAGCATTTAATAAATACCCATTATAATTTTTACGAGATTATAAGAAAGGCTCATCCCGACCTTCCCATTATTTTTATTACTAAGCCCGATGCAGGCGGTTACACTACTGAATTTGACCTTGCCCGTAAGGACGTTATTATGAAAAACTACCTTACAGCAAGAGAAAACGGCGATAAAAAAGTTTATTTCATTGACGGAAATTCCTTCTTTATAGGCGGCGACAGAATGGATTATACCGTTGACGGTTGTCATCCTAACGATGCAGGCGCAAAACGAATGGCGGACTGTATCGGCGCCGTTGTAGGTGAGCTTTTAAATAAGTAAGTATAAAAATAACTCCTTTGCCGAAACTAAAGGCAAAGGAGTGTTTTTTTTGTGAAAATTACTACCAAGGAATACAGCCAAATGGTGAAAAAGGCTTCACCTAATTCACCCCACCTAAAAAACTGCATTATGGCATTTTTAATCGGCGGAAGTATATGTGCAATGGGCGAGCTTTTATTTATTTGTTATTCAAAGCTTCAAATAACCGAGGAGCAGGCGCGAATGCTTGCATCAATCACTTTGATAGTGGAAGCGGCTGTTCTTACGGGCTTCGGCATATTTGATAAAATTGCAAAAAGGGCAGGGGCAGGTACCCTGGTGCCCATAACAGGCTTCGCCAACGCCGTAGTTTCCCCTGCAATCGAATTTAAAAAAGAAGGCTTTGTCCTCGGTGTTGGCACCAATATGTTCAAAATCGCAGGCCCTGTAATCGTCTACGGCACTGTTGCAAGTGTGATTTATGGAATTATTTATTGGATAACAACTTTATTCTAACAAAAAAGGCTTGACCAATCGGTCAAGCCTTTTATTGTACAGGGTTAAAGACTATTTTAGTTCTTTTTGAATGGCCTTAATAACGGACTTAAAGGTAGTTCTTGTGGCTATTTTACAAAGAAGATAACCAAATGCACACATAATAAGCGGAATAAAAACAGGGAAAAGGCTATCCAAATTAGAAGTAATTGCCAGGGCAAGGAGAAATACTTCCATCATCAGCGCAAAACCAAACCAAATTGCCATAAATACACGAACAGATTTTACCGGCTGTCCAATCATATGCAAAATGGTCTGCGTATCATTGCAGGAAACAACAATATCAATTTCTGGGACAAAAGAGTTTCGATACGGCATATTGCGGAATGTAGGTTTCAAAAAGTACCCACGATCTGTTTGCACACAGGAGTAGTCCCAATCAGTATGCTTATAAATCAGCTTTGGGAGTTCGTTTAGGTAGGCAGGATAAGCTGTATTCGCAATACTATGTTCTGCAGTTTGTGTAAAAATAGATTTCATATACTTCTCCTTTCTTATTTTTTCTTATTATACCACACCGCCGTTTTAATGTAAATATTCTTACAAACTAATGGGTCCTAAATTGACAGTAGCAGAAGGCTTCGTCCTCGGTGTCGGCGCTAATATGTTCAAAATCGCAGGACCTGTTATTGTGTACGGTACGGTGGCAAGTGTGGTATATGGATTGATTTATTGGATAATTACGTTACTTTAACATGATAATACCCGATAGTAGTTACTATCGGGTATTTGCTATCTAAAATGACTTTTATTTTCAAAAACAAAATCAAGCAAAAGAGTAAGCAACGCTTTTTCTTCTGTATCATAAAACTGTGAATCTTCTATTTCAAAGTCTATTCCTTTTTCTTCTAAAGAATCCATAATATTTTGAATACTATTTAATGATTTAGGTATTTTATTTTTTGGGAATTTAGATTGAATTGTTTTCATTAATAACAACATTTTAACAGCCTTGATAGTTTCTAATGAATCAACGGCATTTTGAAAATGATTACCGTTATAGTATAAATAAGATTCGAATCCACCCGAATTCACTTCAGAACAAAGTTCATCAATATAGTAAAACACTTTCTCCGTTTTATTAAGATAGTTTAGTTCGCTTCCGTTTGCCGATAATTCGTTTATGTGTGTAGAAAGTTCATCAATAATCTCTGATTTCGGGAGAGAAAAAATCTCATCTATCATCAAACTGCATTCTTCTGGTTTTAAAGGAGCGTTGAAAGAATTTATTGCGACAGACGCAGGAACTTTATCTTTAACCAAATGTTTATACTTTTCCCATACTGCAGTTAATTCATTAAATTCAATTGATTCTTCATAATTGCTGACAGCGGAACATAGTTTAAGTAAATATTTGATTCCAATTTCAATTTCATTGTTCTCTATATGGTATTCTGCCATTCTTAAATTTAAAAGAGTGGTGTTAGCAACATAATCATAATATTCGTCAACAATTTTTATAAAAGTAATTCCAGCCCAATAATCATTGTTTGATATGTATTCTTCTCCTAATGTGAGCAGGTAATCTCCAATTCCCATATAGTTATGATATTCTTTTGTAAGTATAAGTAAATCTTTTGCTAGTTTTTCAATATTATTTTCTTTTCGATATTTCTTTTTTATCTCGGTAATACTTTTTATAAAATCATCAATATTTTGTTTATGTTTTTTGCCCACATTTGTCACCTCACTTTTTCTATATTATACCACACCGCTGTTTTAATGTAAATATTTTCAAAAACTAATGTGTCCTACTTGACCACAAGCAGAAGGCTTCGTCCTCGGCGTTGGAGCAAAGATGTTCACAATTGCAGGCCCGGTGATCGTTTACGGCACGATCGCTAGTGTTATTTATGGGGTTGTTTATTGGATAACGACATTGTTTTAACGGGCGGATGTGGGCATCCGCCCCTACGGATTCTATTCAACATTGGCACAGGAACGTAGGGGACGATGCCCACATCGTCCCGCCAAAAAAGGCTTGACCAAATCGGTCAAGCCTTTTTAGAAACCTCTGCTTTTTAGATCACTTACTAAATT
>JAFVIF010000014.1 GCA_017474125.1 Clostridia bacterium | reverse complement strand
GCTGTAAATACAGTTAAAAGTTACAATTTAGGCGTTACAATGTGTCAGGCTACATATCAGATGATGGGTGAGGATTTATATAAAGTTATCCCGGAGCTTAAAGATAAAATTTTCTTTATACATTTCCGTAATGCAGTGGGTAACAAATACAAATTCAACGAAACATTCCACGATAACGGGGCTATTGATATGGCTGATATGCTGCGTCTTTACAAAAAATGCGGTATAAATGTTCCTATACGTGTGGACCATGTTCCCCTTATGGCAGGGGAAAAGCAGGAAACTGCAGGTTATACTGCTCTTGGCAGACTTTATGCTATAGGATATTTAAAGGGTTTGCTGGAAGCATGTGAATAAAGTATAATATGGAGGGAAAGTAAATGATTTCAATAAGTAATAAAGTAGTAAAGAAACAGCATAATTTTTGGAATAACATTCTTTTTCATCCTACCGATGCTGTAGAGGATTCTTGGGGAAAATGTATTTTAGACAAGGTTGCGGAAGATAAATGTGCCAAGACTGTAAGAGTCTATACAATGTTTGAAGATATTGTGTATATAGATATGGACGGACAGTTGCAGTATGATTTTCGTACAAATGACCTACGTCTTGACTATCTTGTTGAAAAAGGCTTCGACCTGCTTTTAGCATACGCGGCAATGCCTGACTGCATTGCTAAAAGCGTAATTGATAAGACAAGTGTTTCCTTTAATAAAACTCGTTACAAAGGAAAAATGTTTAACACTTCTCCTCCAACAGATTATGCTTTGTGGGAAGAAGTATGCTATCAGTACACAAAACATATTGTAGAAAGATATGGAATTGAAACGGTTTCAAAATGGAAAATGCAATGCTTTAACGAGCCGGATATCAGCTGCTTTTTTATGTCTTCCTTACCTAAAACCGAGACAGCAGAACGTCTTAAGGAATACTGCAAGTTATACGAAGCTTTTGCAAAAGGAATTAGGCGCGTATCTGATGAAATTAAAATCGGCGGACCTTCATTGGCACTATATTATGAAGAATTTTTAAGACCGTGGCTTAACTTTGTAAAGAATAATAATTTAAAACTTGATTTTATTTCATTTCACAATTACGGATGTTTAGGTTTTTATGAGGCTTCTAAGTTGGGTGTAAATGCGCTTAATGTTGACAACCATTTTAATAAACATCAAAATGTTATGAATGTGATTAATGAATGCGGATTTGAGGATACCTCTATTATCGTTGATGAGTGGGGTGCTGCCGGAGGTGGCTTTAAAAACAAAACACAGGTACCCGAACTTATATTCCGTGAAACTGAAGTTTTCGCCGCATATTTTGCAAAATTGATTTACAGACATATTAATTCTGACTATAATATAGAGATACTTATGATATGTCTGTCGGGACAACACGAAATGACCGAAGAATTTACGGGATTTCGCGGTTTCTTCACTTTGAATAATATTGCAAAGCCTATTTATAATGCTCATGCGTTAGCTGCAAAATTAAAAGAAAATCTTCTTGAATATAGGGTTGAAAATGAAAATCTTTACGTTATTCCTACAAAGGATGACGAGGATAATTTTGCTGTATTATTATCCTATTCTTCTGATGATTTCGAAGAAGATTTACCGGTTATTGAGGAAACTGTTAAGTTTGATTGCGAAATGGAAAATAAAGAAGTAACAGTTTGGTGTATCGACAAGGAAAATACCAATCCTTATCGTTTGTATGAAAGAATGGGTATAGAAATACCCACAGCAGAAGAAATCAGTATTCTGAAGGAAGAAGGAAAGCTTAAACCCATTGCACAACTTAAAGGGGCAAATGAAATAAAAATAAAATTATCTTCCAATGCAACTTATTTAATTACAGTCAGCGAGGAATAATTATGAAATTTAATGATAGACAAGCAATAATTGAACTAACTCCGCAGTGGAAGGGAGAAAGACTTCCTGACGGCAGACCTAAGGTTGCTGATAAATATCTTAAAGCACTTCACAATCTGACTTTGGAGGAAGTGTGGAAGCCGATTTTTATAAAAGGCTATGAAAGTCAGTTTGAAGGTAGATTACATACTCTGCACAACGATGACAGAAAACTTGTAGGACGTGCTGTAACTGCTACCTACTGTCCCTATCGTCCCGACCTTGACGAAGTAGTTAAAAGCGTGGGCAGAGCTGAGGGAAGAACTGGCACGTATAACCAGTGGGTTGTAGACAACCTTATGGAAGGTGACGTTGCAGTAATAGATATGTACGATAAGATTTATAAAGGTACATTTTTCGGCGGAAACCTAACCACTGCACTTAAAAATAAAACCAAAACAGGCGGAGCAATCGTCTGGGGTGGTATAAGAGACGTTGAGCAGATGAAAAAGGTTGAGGGAACACAGGTTTACTATCGCGGAATTGATCCTACCCCCATAAGAGATTTTATTATGACGGGATATAATACTCCTACAAGAATAGGAAATGCTATTTGTATGCCGGGTGATGTTGTATTCGGTGCCGGTGGTGGAGTGCTTTTCATTCCTGCTCACCTTGTTGCATCGGTGGTTGATGGAGCTGTTAAAACACAGGTTAAAGACCTTTTCGGTTTTGAAATGATTAGCCAAAATAAATTTACAACTGCACAAATTGATAAAAATACATGGACTAAGGAAATGCTGGATCTTCTTATGGACTTCATTGAAAATGATGACAGAGCCGAACAATACAGAGGTCTTGACTGGTCAGAGGAATATGATCTTGCAATTAACGGCGATCCTAACGATACTCAGTCTGCTCTGTAAATATTGATAATATCGTTTCAAGTACTATAAAAAAACTTGCTGCCGAAATGAAGCAGCAAGTTTTTTATAGTACTATTGCATTTGACGGGTGGTTATGATTTTCAGTTTAGTTTCTCTTGCGTAATAGAAAAGGTATTGCGGCGTTTCTGCTTTTATGCTATAATACACATAAAGGTTGGTGATTTTTACAAATATGAAAGCGGCAATTTTTGACATGGACGGAACATTGGTTGATTCGCTAATGCTTTGGGATGTGATTTGGTCAACTTTTGGTGAGCGGTATTTGAATAATAAAAGCTTTACTCCAAGTGCGGAAGATGATAAAAGAGTCAGAACACAGACATTAAAGGACGCAATGAAGATGATTCATGACAACTATAATCTTGGCGAAAGCGGAGAAGAATTGTTGGCAGAAGCAAATCGCATTATGATTGATTTTTATGCTAATAGCGTTGAATTAAAAGACGGCGTAAGGGCGTTTTTAGAACATTGTAAAAATAACGGAGTTAAAATGTGTATTGCATCGGCAACTGCACCGGAACTAATTGATGTGGCATTAGATCATTGTGATATTAGAAAATATTTTTTAAAGGTGTTTTCTTGCGGTACCATAGGTAAAGGTAAGGACGAGCCGGATGTTTTTTTACAAGCAGCCGAGTTTTTGGGTGCTGAAATAAAAGACACGTGGGTGTTTGAAGATTCACTTACCGCAATCGAAACTGCAACTAAAATCGGCATGCCTACCGTTGGGATATATGACCGTTACAATTTCGGTCAGGATAGAATTAAAAAAATTGCCACAAACTATATTGCCGAAGGGGAAACTCTATTAAAACTTACGAAAAGTTAATTGAAAATCAGGTTTTCATCAAGTGCTATTTTGGATATGAGAAACACTTTTAATAGCAGAAGCCAATTGGTTTCTGCTATTTATTCCTGTTACAAAAAATAGAACCGCGATTATAAAAATCGCGGTTTTGATTCTATTTTACTTCATTTAATTTTTTAGAGCATTTAAGAATACGTACTGTATGCTTTGGTGAATCGATCGTAATGGTGTCTGCAGCGTCTAAATCCGTTTTGCTCCAGAGATCACGCACAGAACTTCGTCCGTCAAAGTTAATAGTAATTATTTCGTCCGATTCGCCCATATTAAAAATGCCGTAAGCAACCTTTCCGTCAGCAAGCTGTTTTTCAAATACATATAAGTTCGAATTGTTTTCTGTTTTTTTGAAAACAGGTATGGAGGGGGCGAAACCAACGTCTTGATTTATTGCAATAATTTCCTCGTTACAATACAAATCTAATTCAAATTCGCTTATTTCCGTTAGGTCGCAACTAAGCTGAATAGGTGAATTTAAGAATGCGCGCATTGAATACGAAACTATCATTTCGTCTTCATTTAAGAAACCTTCGTTATTTTTAAATACACAGTTACCAACGTCTAACATATCAAGGTCAAAGTAATGTCCTTTTGACATAGATTCAACGTTACTTAAGTATGTATTGAAAATCAGAATTAAGCGTTCCCAATTGCCGTTTGAATCAAGATTGTCACGGTAAGAATTGCAGAATTTTGTCCAATAATACATATAGTCGTGGAGTGCGTTTACAGTAACACAAAATCCGAAATCACGACTTGAGTTTATAAGTTCTTGCCGCATAATTTCTGCATTTACGGGGTCGCAAGGGCGCCAGTCGTATTTTAGATAGTCAAATCCCCAAATTTGCCACTGTTTAACATTGTTTTTCTCTTTGCGGACAGTACCTATTCCGCCGTTTGTATCGGCAAAGCGAATATCGGGTTCGCCAACGGTACAACCGGGAATGGATTCATATTCATTCGGACAGCCCCAAGCAGTAAGCATAGGAGTTGAATAAATTCCGCATTTTAATCCGAGTGAATGTATTTCATCAACCATCGTCTTCATATCGGGAAATTTAGGATTAGGCTGAATAGCATCTAATTCTCCACCGTATTTGTGTTGCCAGCCGGAGTCCAGATTTACATAACCATAACCGTATTCTGCAATGCCTAATTTTATCATTGCTTTTGCAGTATCGGATACATTTTTTTGAGATACGCTTGTTTCAAAGGCGTTCCAAGTAGTAAATCCAAGTAATGGAGTTACAAGAAGGTTGTTTGGGAATATTTCAAATGTGACTATTTTGGTTGTTTTTGAAAATGCATTTTCGGCGGTTATGGTTACTTCATAGTTGCCTTCTTTCAAGACACAACCTGTTATGATATTTTCCTTTAAAGTTAATCCTTCAGGAAGGCCCTGTGCAGAAAATTTTATAGGACGTTCACCGGTTGCGGGGATTCGTAGTAAAAAGGGCTTATTTGGAGATGCGCCGAAAATGGATGGCAAATTGATTTTTGGAGAACCGCTGAAAGGGGAGGCGTGGGCGATTTTTGTTGTTCTCATTGATATATCCTCCTGTTTATAAAAAGGTTATTTTCAAGATACCATAATTATCGAAAAAAACAATTGCAAAAGCATATAAATATATGGTAAAATCATACATATTATAAAGTGATAATAGTTGATATTACGAAATTTACAGCAAGGAGAATATGGTTAAAACCGTATTAAAAGATTATGAAAACAGAATCTGTATTAGTAAGTAACTGTAAAAATATAAATATACTTCAGTTCGGAATAGAAGAAAACTCAACGGAAGCTAATTGGGGCCCCGGCGCACGAGAAGTTTATATCATTCATTACGTGCTCAAAGGAAAGGGGTATTTTAACGGAAAAGAGGTAAAACAAGGTCAGGGCTTTTTAATACGCGAAAATGAACGAGTTGAATATTATAGTGATAAAAGTGAACCTTGGCAATATTTTTGGATAATCTTTACCGGAACTGCCGCTAATGAAGTGTGTCAGGAATATCTTTCTTTAAATGAAGATAGTATTTTTAATTACGTGGACTATACAGAACTTTATGAGGTGATTGAAAGAATCTTTTCATCAAAACTTACGCAACCGAAGGCTTTATCCTTCTTTTATGATATTTTGTCATTTAGTATTAAAGAAGAAACCGTTGTTGGAAATCAATATATTAAAGTTTCAAAAGAATATATAAAAATTAATTTAGGTAAGCCGTTTCAGGTTGTGGATATTGCAAAAAGTCTTGGAATTTCGGACAGGTATCTATATAATCTTTTCATTAAATACGAGGGAATATCACCAAAGGAATATATAAATAACGTAAAGATAAAATATGCCGAAAAACTACTGAAAAACAGCAGCAGTTCTATTGCGGAGATTGCAACTTCAGTAGGATATTATGATGCTTTGGCGTTTTCTCGCTTTTTCTCAAAGAAAAAAGGCGTTTCGCCAAGCGAATACAGGAAAATGCATTAAAAAAGCTTAATTTTTTTCGACATTCGTGCAATTTTTTCAGCTTTTTCGTAAAGGTTGCACTTAGTGCAATTTTCTGCTATGTTAACCTTGACAATACTTAAATGTTTTTGTAAAATAATTCTAACAGGTATGTTCTTGGTATATAATAACAATATTACATTTTCAGCAGGGAGGCTGTTATTATGATTGAAAAGTTTATTAAAGAAGAATACATAATGCACCGCTACGAAAACAACCCACTTATCACTAAGGAAATGTTCCCTAAAAAGGTTAAGTCTGTTTTTAACTGCGGACAGGCTATGTATCAGGGCAAATACGTCCTTCTTATTGCTTGTATCTTTGATGAGAACGGCAGGGAAAAAACAGGAATTCACGCCGCATTCAGTGAAGACGGAATTAATTTCGATATTGATAAAGAGCCTCTTTGTAAATATACAGACTGGGCACCCGGTGTCCCCGGTAACTATGACTGCTGGGTTATAGACCCCCGCGTTACTCAGATTGGCGATGAATATTATATTATTCGTCCTGCACAGGTTAAATATCCCCTTGGTCGTGATATCGGACCTGCTGCTATCCTTGAAAACACCAAGGATTTTAAAACTGTAGAGTTTGTTGAATGCATCGGACTTCCTATTAACCGTGTACCTTCTTTATTCCCTGAAAAGATAAACGGTCAGTACGTTCGTCTTGACAGACCTTACGGTATTCCTCGTCTTACCAATATGCCTGAAGCATTTATGTACGACGCTCTTACCTATGGTATGTGGATTTCTTACTCTCCCGATATGCTCTATTGGGGTCGTCACCGTCCTTTCTTTGTTCCTTGTCAGGACTTTGCTAACTATAAGATTGGCCCTACTCCTCCAATTAAGACTAAAGAGGGTTGGTTGGAAATTTACCACGCTGTATATTGCGAAAACGGCGAGTTCGTATACTCCCTCAGCGCAATGCTGATGGATCTTGAAGACCCGTCTAAGATTCTCTACGTGCTTGACCGTCCTATTCTCGCTCCTAACACCGACTATGAGCTTTACGGCAGAAGCGGTAACACCTGCTTTGCCTGCGGCGCTCTTGCTGATGAGGAAAAGGATGAGATTAGAATTTACTACGGTGCCGCAGACGAGAGAATCGCTCTTGCAACAGGTAAGCTTTCCGAGCTTCTTGATGAGCTTAAAAAGCACCCTATCTCCGATATTGAGTGCTATAAAAATTTAAACAACTAATTCTTAACCGTGCTTTGAAGCGATATGGTAAAATTGATAAGTAATATATCAAAAGCTTCAAGAGCACGGTTTTGTTAAGTGAACTGACATTTATTTTAAAAGTGTGTAAGGATGACGTAAAATGATAGTAAATACTTCCTATGCAACAGAAACAGAAATTGTTAACGCAGTAAAGGACAGAAAAATAATTTGTGCCTTTCATGATATTGACGGTACACATTCTCTTATCCGTAATTGGCCTCCTGTAATGAGCAGAGTGCTTTATGATACCGCTATGAACGGTATTCCGAATAATCTCACAAGTGAGGAAAATATTAATCGTTTGGTTAGACTTTGTGATACAGAACCCTTAGAGGAAACGGATAGGTTCTGTGTCGAAAGTGCAGGACTTTCTGCGCTTACTCAAATGGAATGGGCAATACGCCGTAATCAGGAGTGCGTTAACGGTAAATATAACAGCAAGGTTAATTCTAAAATTATTGAACTTATTTGGGACGGTAAGGAAAAATTCGATGATTTTGACGAACCAAAAGAATATATCGACTATCTTGCCGACATAACCCCAAAGCTGTTTTGGGTTTACGAGCAGGTTTTAAACCGTTTCTGCAGAGATAATAATCTTGCAAAAGCTAAGGAAAAGCCAAATGATTATTTGATTCCCGGCTCTAAGGAGTTTATGAATTATTTGTATCAAAACGGAGTGAAAAATTTCTTTGTTACAGGTGCTGTTGTGGATAAATCCGTTCAACCTCCTATGGGAATGTACGAAGAAGTATTGGGCTTGGGCTTTGATATAGGAAATAACAAAATGGTTGAAGATATTTTCGGTTCAACATGGGATGAAAAGATACCTAAGGATGAAGTAATGCTTCGTTTGGTTGAAAAATTAGGCATTAGCGGTGAAAACGTACTGGTTATAGGTGATGGCCGAAGCGAGATTATTGCCGGAGTAAAGCTCGGGGCTGTAACTGTCAGTGTTCTGCCCAAAGGCGCTAAAAGACAACGTGAACTTCATAAAGAGCTTGGCACTAATATGATTATTGAAAATTATAAGTCACAGGATTTATTAAATATTTTTGATTAATAATTTTATAAAATAGTAAATTAAGGAGTTTATTGTTATGAATGTGTTCAAAAGAAGATGGTTTATGTGGGATACCGCCCGTCAGCGCCGTTTTGACCGTAAGGAATTTTTGATGGTTGTTGAAAAACTAAGTGAACTTGGTTACAACGGTGTCGGATTGTATTTAGAGGGCGCATTTGAACTTAAGTGCCTTGGCGGCGGCATTATGCGTAAGGGAGTTATGACCCACGAGGATGCTAAATGGGCTAAGGCTAAATGCGAAGAATTAGGCATTTTTCTTTTCCCGATGACCAACGTAGTAGGTCATATGGAGCATTTTATGCGTCAGGAACGCTTCAAGTACTTATGTAAAGACGGTGATACCAGAAGCACTAATATTGCTTTTACCAATCCCGAAGCTGAAGAGTTTGTTCTTAAAGTTCTTTACGAATATCTTGAAGCCTTTGATACCGATTACATCCATATTGGCGGCGATGAAGCTGACCTTAACGATAAGACTCGTCCGCTTTACGCCGATTTCCTTTCCGGTCTTTGTGATAAGCTTCTTGCCGATGGCAAAAAAATCGGTATTTGGAACGATCTTTTGTGCGCTCACAGAGAGCTTGTAGCTCCTTTTAGCCGCGACGTTGAAATTTTTGATTGGCATTATTACGGTCACCGTACTCAAAGCCTAAAATATTTTGTGAACGAGGGCTTTAAAACTGTAGTTGCCTGTCCCAGCGATAATTCATGGTTAGGCTTTTGTAACCATCAGTATATGCGTCCGTGGCGTAATGACGAAGACCTTATTCCCGTTACTCCCGATGAGGTTGAAGCCTTGTTCGTTGATATTGAAAAGGTGGGCAACCCCGATAACCTCTGTGGCATGCTTGCACATTGGGAGGATTATAACGGTAGAGATTTATGGGGTCAGTGGTCTGCATTTGCCCGTGCCGGTCTTTATATGAGCGGTAACTTTGAGGCGAGCACTCGAGATGATGAAAAAATTGAGCTTGCGCTTTTCGGCAGAATTACACCTTACACCGAAATAATGCACATAATTCAGGATGAAGTTCATGCCGCTTTTTATCCGTGTTTCAAGCATCAGGGTTACGTTTGTAAAACTATCCCTATGTTGTTTAACAAAACTTCATTTATTGATATGGGTTCTGAATTTATTGCCAGAGAGACAGACTTGTTACCGAATGTTGTTGAGCCGTTAAACAAAATTGAAACGCTTCTTTCAAAGTGGAAAACCGAAAACGATTTTGAGCTTTATTGCAAAACCTATCTTGTTTCGGTTGTTGATTTTATAAAGGCAACCATAACTTTAACGTCTGCTTTTGCTAAATGTAACGCTCTCTATACTCAGGCTGCAAAAATACAGTTTAGTGATAACGAAAAGGCGAGAGGCTTAGTAAAGCAATTTGCTGAAGGCTTTGCTGATACTGTAAAGTGTATTAAGCAGTATAAAGTTACTTTAGGCGAGTTTATTGACCTTGCTCCTCATATTGCCAATGACCTTAATAGATTAGATAACACCATAGAATACACTGAAAGATTATATAATTATTTAACAGATTTCGCTTCGTCCGAAGAGTTTTATATAATTCCTCTTCCTAACATAAATTACGTTATTGATTATGCTGTTGAAAAGAGAGTAATAGCAAGATAATTATCGGAGCGTTTTATTATGATTACTTTTTATAGCCAAAATATTTGGAATAGTTCGCCTGCAGGTTACAGGACTCGGCTATTACGTTCCCTTATAAGCGATTTTGATGCTGATATTTGCGCTTTTCAGGAGTGCGGACCGCAGACAAACCGCAAGGATTCGCCGTCGGTAAATTCGCTTATGAGTGATTTGTACAAAGAGGCTCTTCCGCAGTTTGATAACGTTAACTTTACTCCGCTTTTTTACAAAAATGATAAACTCAGCGTTGTTGACGAGGGTTATCAGTTATATAGCGGACTTAATGATTCAAAGTCTAAAGGTGTTTCCTGGGCTGTTTTTGAAGAAATTAAAACCAAAAAACGTTTTGCCTTTGCTTCAACACATTTTTGGTGGATGGACAGAGGGGAAGAGGACACGAATCAGCGCATTGAAAACGCTAAAGAATTAAAAAATATTTGTGCCGAAATTATAAATAAGTACAACGTTCCTGTATTTATTGGCGGAGATTTTAATAACGGAAAGAATTCAACGCAAGGCGACGAACCTTATTTTGAAATGCTTAAAATGGGTTTTGTTGATATAAGAAATATTGCGGAAAAATGCACAAATCAGGAATATACCTGTCAGTTTGCATATCCTGTTTTACAGGATGACGAAACTTTTGCAGTTTGTCCTGTTGAGCCTAATATATGCATTGATTATATTTTTGTTTACGGTGAATTTGGCGGTAAAGTGAAAAGTTTTTATATTGAAACTAACGATAAGGCGCGTACTTCGTCAGACCATATACCGCTTATTGCTGAAATTGAATTTTAACTGCTTAAGGTGTTTTTTATGTTTGATATAGCACATATTGATTCAAATTTTAAAGTTGAAACGAATATTGAAAAAGAAGATATTCGTTTTTATGTCGTAAATCAAAATCCGTTTAAAATTTACGGTGTTTATTACGATAACGGTAAATTTAGACGACTTCCGGAGGAGGTCGCCAAATCGGTCAGCGTTGGCGTGCTTGGAGAACACGCTCACGGAGCCGGCGGTAGACTTCGTTTTAAAACAGATAGCCCCTATATTGCTATTAACGTAAAAATGACTTGTATTCCTAAAATGCCTCATTTTGCCTTAACCGGTTCTGCAGGCTTCGATATGTATGTTGGCGGTAGCGGTGAAAAGTTTGTGAGAACCTTTGTGCCACCGTTTAATATAAGCAACGGTTATGAAAGTATTATTGAGTTTGGAAGTTCGGAAATCAGAGAAATTACCATCCATTTTCCTTTATACAGCGTAGTAAGTGAAATGTATATTGGTTTAAAGGACGGTAGTGTTGTAGGCGAGCCTCAAGGGTACAAGGATATAAAGCCTATTGTATATTACGGCTCATCCATAACTCAGGGCGGATGCGCTTCAAGACCCGGCAATGCTTACGAAAATATTATTACGCGTAGACTAAACGTTGATCATATTAACCTCGGCTTTTCGGGAAACGCTAAGGGCGAAGTAGAAATGGCTGAGTATATTTCTAAGCTTAGTATGTCGGCGTTTGTGTATGATTACGACCATAATGCTCCAAACGTTGAGCATTTAATGGCTACTCATGAGAGAATGTTTAATATTATCCGTAAAACTAACCCCGATTTGCCCGTTATATTTTTGTCGCGTCCAAAGTTTTATTTGAGCGATGAAGAAGAAAAGCGGTTAGAGGTTATTAAAACTACGTATAATAACGCCAAAGCTAACGGCGATTCTAACGTATATATAATCGAAGGTCCTGAGCTTATGAGGCTTGCAAAGGACGATGGTACTGTTGACGGTACTCATCCAACCGATTTCGGCTTTTATTCTATGGCGAATGCTATTGGAGATTTGCTCGAAAAAATATTATTAGGCTAAATTTTAATGCATAAAAAAATAACAAGGTGAGCACTCACCTTGTTATTTTTTCTTTTGAATATTCAGTTGGAGTTTTGCCTGTAAGCTTTTTAAAAACTTTTGAAAAATAAACCTTATCCCTATAGCCGCATTTGACAGCTATTTCGTCAAGGGTGAATTTTCCTTCGTTTAAAAGGCGGACGGAATAATCTATACGAAGGGCATTTACGTGCTGAGTGAATTTTTTGCCTGTTCTGATTGTGAAAAGGCGAGATAGATGTTTTTCAGTATAGAAAAATAAATCGGCAAGCTTTTTTAAGGATAAATCACTTGAGGTGAAGTTTAAATTAATATAATCGAGAATACTGTCAAACTTATCCTTAATTTTATCGTAGCGTTCCGCCTGTCCGCCTTCGATAAAGGAAAGTGTGAACAAAAACACGCTTTCGGTTACGGTATTGGCGTTGGACGGCTTGATACGGCGTATTGATTCCACCCAAAAGCTTATAATATGCTCCAGTCCAATAAATACACAGTTGCTTTTACTTACGCTATGCTCATTAAGTAAAGGTAATGCACCGTCACCGTTGAAGCTTATATACATAAAGGAAAAATTGTTATCAGCTTCAAGGGTATAGCTTTGAAAGGGTGCGGTAATAAAAACGTCACCAACGTTAAGGCTGAAGCTTTTTCCTTCAGTTTTGAATATTGCTTTGCCTTTAAAAACCACGTGCATATAGTAATTACTGCGAACAAAGGGCTGTTTATGATTTTTTAAATCCGTTTCATATACAAAATGCAAAAAGCTTAAATCGCTTTTGTGTTCCTTTGGCGGAATAAACTGACAAATATCGTTCACTTCATCACCTCACTGATAATTTTTATATCATTAATTAAGTAAAAAATCAAGAGTAAGTGGTTTTTTTGCATTATAAAACGGAATTTTTGCATTTACTTATCGATTTCCTGTGCTATAATGACTATGTTGATGTCGAAACATGGCAAAGCCTTATTTCGACTGCGAATTCTTTGAATTCGCAAACAATTACTAAGGGTAATTGAACATATTCATTATAATGAGTGAGAAAGAGTGAATACAACATGAGTGGATATGCTTTAGGTATGGTTTATTTGGTGGCAAGTGTTTTTGCTCATCAGTTTGAAACCATCGTCGTTAAAAATTACGGCAAAAAATACGGAAAAGGCGGAATGTTTTTTAACGTATTTTTATGTCTGTTTGCAGTGGTATACTTTGTTGCGTCCGATTTGATTCTGGATAAAAACGGTTTTCAACTTCCGTTTGGGGTATTCCTTTGCGGTCTTGCAGGCGCCGTTCTTTACGCCATAGGTTTTTATGCGGCTTACGTTGCTTTTGCATCAGGCTCTTTTGGACTGACACGTTTTTATTCGTCCTTCGGCGGAGTTCTGACCATTATTTACGGCATTGCGGTGCTTGGCGAGACAACAGGTAGATTTTTCTATCTTGCCGTAGCATTAAAATTTTTGGCTTTATTTTTAATACAGTATAAGGCTTCAAAGGATAGTGACGCCAAGTTTACCTTAAAATGGCTCATAAGCTTAATCCTTAATATTGTTTCTAACGTTGCGATTTCTATTTTGAATAAATGGCAGCAGGACCGTTTTGACGGTCAATACAGAAACGAATATCTTACCGTAATTTTTATCGGCAGTGCTTTAGTTCTGTTTATATTAGGTCTTATTTATGAAAAGGACAGCTTAAAGTCTACCATTAAGCACGGTTTTTTATACGGTATGGCGGCAGGCTTATTTAACGGTATGAATAACGTTTTTTCTCTTGCCGTGTACTATTATTTACCGATTTCGTTATCAGGTCCATTAAAGGGCGGGCTTGCAATGCTTATAACCTTTTTGTTTGCTGCGCTTTTATATAAGGAAAAATTTACACTGCGACAGTATATCGGCGTTGCCGTAGGCATAGCGGCGGTTGCGCTTATTAATGTAAAATAAGGAGAGATGTATATGAATTGTGTTCGTTTGGGTGTTGTCGGACTTGGCCACCGAGGTAGAGAGCTTTTAAAAATTGCGGCAGATTTTCCAAATGTTGAAATAGCCGCCGCCTGTGATATTATTCCTAATAACTGGTATAAACAGCAATGGTTGTGTAACGCTCCTTTAAGTGAAATGTTTCCGAACGCTTCATTTTACGAGGATTACGACAGAATGCTTGATGAAGCTGATTTAGATGCTGTATTTGTTGAAACGGGAGCGGATATTCACGCAGAATTTTGTGTGAAGGCACTTAATAAAAATATTAACGTTTTATCCGATATTCCGGTTGTTGCAAGTCTTAAAGAGGCCGATGCACTTTGGAAGGCCGCACAACGCTCAAAGGCGGTAATTTTTACGGGTGCTAATCCGAATTTTTCGAAATTTGCGGTTTTACTTAAAGAATTTTATAACAAAGGTCTTTTGGGAAATCCATATTGTATGGAAGCGGAATATATTCATTGGTCCTTGCCCGGCTCCGATATGAGCATACATCTTAACGAAAACGGTGACTGGCGCCGACTTCTAATTCCCATTCGTTACTGTACTCATTCTTTGGGTCCGTTACTTGCTATATTAAATGAACAATTACGTAAGGTTAGCTGTTTTGGAACGGGTGAACACGCTGATAAATCGGAATATAAAAGAGTTAACGGTGAAACCACCGACGATATGATGTGTGCAAATTTCCAAACCGATTCGGGGGTTGTAGTTCGTTTAATGCGCAATAAACGCTGTCGCGCCGATATAGGACATCACAATTATCGAGTGTTTGGCAGTGAAGGTTATATGGAGCGTATCGACCGTTTTGATAAGCCCGTGATTCGCTATAATTCTATGAAGGAGCTTGAAACAGGGCTTAAAGAAATGAGCGGAGAATTTATGCCGCCCGAGTATGCAAACGTCGATAAGGCTAACGGCAGGGGTGGTATTGACAGCGCCGCTCACGGTGATATCGATTACGCAATGATTGACAATTTCATAAAAGAGCTTTGTGAAGGTAAAAGTAAATCCGTTCCTCTTAAAGCAGGTCTTGCTATGACTATTCCCGGAATTTATGCCGAGGAATCTGCAAGGCGCGGCGGCGAGGTGCTTACTATTCGCTACCCTTGGGATGAGGATTGGAACGCAGATTTCATTTAAATTCAATAATATTATTAAAAAAGCCCCTAAAAGGGGCTTTTTATTTTCGCTAAAAGGTTGACAACAAGGGGTCAAATTTGTTAAAATATAATGAATAATATGGGCTTATAGTGTCAATTAGGAGTGAATATAAAATGGCCAACAGTATGACGGGCTACGGACGCGCTCAGGTTCAGTTTGAAACAATGGATATTACCGTTGAAATTAAAGCGGTTAATCACAGATATTTTGAACTGACAGTTAAGGCTCCGAGAGCCTACGGCTTTTTGGAGGAAAAGATTTCTGCCGCCCTTAAGCAAAGGGTGTCGCGAGGAAAAATTGAGGTTTACGTTTCAACCGTGAATTTAGGCGAGAGCGATACTCTTATCGAGCTTAATAAGGAATATGCCGATGCTTATATTTCCGCACTTAATCAGCTTGTAAGCGAATACGGCATTGAAAACGATATTACCACTATGAAGGTTGCCGCAAATTCCGAGGTGTTTAAGGTTACCAAAAAGCAAATTGACGAGGAGTTAATCAGCGAGCAGGTGCTAAGCGTTTTAGATAAGGCTGTCGACAACTTTATTGCAATGCGCGCAAAGGAAGGCGCCAAGCTCTGCGAGGACGTTTTATCGAGAATTGAAACCATACGTAAACACGTTGGCTTTATCGAAGAAAAATCTCCCGAAACGGTAAAGCTTTACCGTGAGCGTCTTGAACAGAAAATTAAGGAGCTTATCGGGGATGTGCAAATTGACGAGCAAAGGATTTTAACCGAAACCGCAATTTATGCAGATAAGGTTGCCGTTGCCGAAGAAACCGTGCGACTTCGCAGTCACCTTCAGCAGGTTGAGGAGCTTCTTTCGAAGGATGAGCCGATAGGCAGAAAATTAGACTTTATCGTTCAGGAAATGAACCGCGAAGCCAATACAACCGGTTCGAAATCGCAGGATATTGAAATAACCAACGTTGTTGTTGATATTAAGGCAGAAATTGAAAAAATTCGTGAACAAATTCAAAATTTGGAGTAATTTATATGAAGCTTGTTAATATTGGTTTTGGTAATATGGTATCGGCAGGCCGTATGGTTGCTATAGTAAGTCCCGAATCGGCTCCTATTAAAAGAATGATTAGTGAAGCTAAGGAAAAGGGCAATTTGATTGATGCGACTCACGGTAGGCGTACCCGCGCTGTTATAATTACCGACAGTGACCATATAATTCTTACCTATCTTCAGTCGGAAACGGTTGCCAACCGAATGACCGACGATGGCGCTTTAGATGAGGAGGCCGAAAATGAGTAAAGGAAAGCTGATAATTTTTTCGGGACCTTCGGGCTCGGGTAAGGATACCTTACTTGAAGTACTGTTTACCCGTCATCCCGAAATCAAATTTTCTATTTCGTCTATTACAAGAGATATGCGACCGGGTGAGGTAGAAGGCAAAAAGTATCATTTTATTTCACGTGAGGAGTTTAAAGAAAGGCTGAGCAGGGATGAATACCTTGAGCATAACCTTTACGTAGACGATTATTACGGTACTCCCAAAAAGCCTGTGCTTGACGCTATTGAAAACGGTGATGATATAATTCTTGAAATTGACGTTAACGGCGCCGAAAAGGTAAGGAAAATCATTCCCGATGCAATAAGCATTTTTATAATGCCGCCTTCCTTTGCCGAGCTTGAAAAAAGGCTTCGCGGAAGGGGAACAGATTCTGACGAAAAAATAGCTAAAAGGCTCGCTTCGGCAATAGGAGAAATGAAACGTGCCGATGAATACGACTATATTGTTACGAATGATGTTGTTGACAGAGCTGTTGACGATATTCTTCATATAATTTTGGCTGACCGACTTTCCTTGGACAGACAGAAAGAATTTATTAATGAGGTGCTTAAAAAATGTTAAATCCCGCTATTGGTAAACTTATTCAAAATTGTGATAACCGCTACAGTCTGGTTCTCGAAATCGCTAAAGAGGCAAGAAGCATTGCAGATGAAGCTATTCAGAATGAAGAGATTGTTATTGAAAAGCCCGTTTCTCTTGCTATTAATAAAATTGCCTGTGAACGCGGACTTTAATTTAAAAAATATTTGCTGAAAGGAAAGGAGGGTGTCTGTTGTATAAGGTGGCAAAGGTCGTTATTGACGGCGCAACGTCTCAGTTTGACAGACAATACTCCTATCTTTTACCCGAAAACCTTGCCGACCGCGTTTGCGCAGGTATGAGGGTGGTTGTTCCTTTCGGACGCTCCAATTTAAAGAAGCAGGGCTTTGTAATGGCTACAGAGACTGCGGAAAACGCTGATAAGCTTAAATCGGTATTGTCGGTTTTTGACAGTAAGCCCATTCTTGGTGATGAAATGATTCGCCTTTGTGAATGGATGCGAAATCAAACCTTCTGTACCTATTTTGATGCAATTCACGCTATTCTTCCGGCAGGTGTCGGAATGAAGTTGACCGAAAGCTATATAGCTGTTAAGGATGCGAATGTAGAAAGTCTTTCGGAAACTGCCGTTGCCGTTTATTCCTTTTTGCTTAATAAAGGCAATGAGGTTAAAAAGGAAGCGATTATTAAAGCCTTTAACCTTGAGGATGACAGCGTTTTGACTCAGCTTTTAAGCTGTGGCGCTGTAATTAAAGAAAACGGTGCCGCACAAAAAATGGGCGACGCCACCATGAAAATGGTGCGTCTTTGCGTTTCGGCCGAGGAAATAGCTTCTGCAAGCATTACCGAACGTCAGCGCGAGGTTGTAGAATACTTGCTCAGTGTCGGTGAAGCGTCTATTAAGGAAATAACCTATTATACGGGTGTTAGCCTTTCGGTTATTGAAACCCTTCATAAGCATAATATTGTTACCGTTTATGAAAAAGAGGTTTTTCGTTTGCCTCATAATTTTTCAAAGGATGGCAATCGAAGTGAAATCACTTTAACTGAGCAGCAAAACAGTGTGTTTAATGATCTGAAGGCAAAGCTCGGCACCGAAAACGGCGCTTGCTCGTTGCTGTACGGCGTTACCGGAAGCGGAAAAACTCAAGTGTTTTTAAAGCTTGTAGACAGCGTTATAGATTCGGGCAAGGGCGTAATTGTTATGGTGCCCGAAATTTCTCTTACACCGCAAACACTTTCCTTATTCGGCGAGCGTTACGGCAACCGTATTGCGGTATTTCACAGCGCTATGTCGCAGGGACAGAGAATGGACGAGTGGAAGCGTGTTAAAAACGGTCAGGCTGTTGTTGCTATTGGTACGCGCTCGGCAGTTTTTGCACCGATGGATAATATCGGTCTTATCGTTATGGATGAAGAACAGGAGCATACCTATAAATCAGAGCAGTCTCCTCGTTTTCATGCCCGTAACGTAGCTAAATTCCGCGTAAATTATCATAATGCTCTTTTATTACTTGCTTCGGCAACTCCGTCTATGGAATCCTACTTTGCCGCCGAAAACGGCAAATACGGACTTCATAAGCTGACTAACCGTTACGGAGGCGCACAGTTGCCCGACGTTACTACGGTTGATATGAAATCCGAAATCTTTTCGGGAAATTCGGGTTGTATAAGCAGGCGGCTCGCCGATGAACTCGATATAGTTCTTGCAGAAAATAAGCAGGCTATTTTACTGCTTAACAGAAGAGGATATAATACTTATATATCCTGTCCTGTTTGCGGATGGGTTGCAACCTGTCCAAACTGCAGTATTTCTATGACCTATCACGCCGCCAATAAGCGTATGATGTGTCATTACTGTGGGCATTCCTCTCCGATTGAAAAGTATTGTCCTGAATGTTCAAGTGAGCACCTGCGCTTTTACGGTATGGGCACTCAAAAGGTAGAGGATGAGCTTAAAATGCTTTTTCCGAGTGCAAGAGTACTAAGACTTGATGCCGACAGCACTATGACCAGAGACTCCTTTTCGGAGTATTTGGGCCGTTTTGCTAAGGGTGAATACGATTTTATGCTCGGAACTCAAATGGTTGCTAAGGGGCTCAATTTCCCAAACGTTACTCTTGTTGGTGTAATCGGCGCCGATCAAGCAATGTACAGTGAGGATTTCAGAAGCTTTGAGCGTACCTTTTCCTTGCTCACTCAGGTTGTTGGACGTGCAGGGCGCGGCGGATATTCGGGCAAGGCAATTGTACAAACGGTATCCCCCGACAGCAACCTAATTCATCTTGCGGTTAAGCAGGATTACGACGCCTTTTATAAGGATGAAATTTTAACAAGAAAAACAATGGTATATCCGCCGTTTTGTGATATTGCATTACTGTCGGTTTCATCTACCGACCGCGATATCGCTTACGACACCATTAATACTATTTTTAATAATATTAAAGAATTAATCGACGGAGACTATAGCGACGTAAAACTCGTTATTTTAGGCCCAACCGCAGCCGCAGTTCCTAAGATTAATCTTCGTTACCGCTTCAGAATGATAATTAAATGCAGGTTTAATGCACGTTTTCGTGAAATGGTGCGAAAAGCAATGGACATTCGCAGAAAAGGTGACGTTTCTGTGTTTATTGATATTAACCCCGAGTCGGTTATTTAGGAGGAAATATGGCAATTCGTGAAATAACCAAATACGGCAAAGATGCAATTCTTAAAAAGGTTTGCCGTACTCAAATGAATTTTGACGACCGTCTTGCTCAAATTCTTGATGATATGGCGGACACTATGTATAATGCCGACGGCGTTGGTCTTGCCGCGCCTCAGGTAGGTATTTTGCGCCGATACTGTGTTATTGATATTGGCGAAGGTTTAGTTGAGCTTATTAATCCCGTCATTGTTGAAACAAGCGGTGAACAAACAGGGCAGGAGGGTTGCCTTTCGGTACCCGGCAGATACGAAGAGGTAACACGACCTATGAAGGTTAAGGTTCGTGCTCAAAACCGTAAGGGTGAAAATATTGTGGTTGAGGGAGAAGGGCTGATGGCTCGCGCTCTTTGTCACGAAATTGACCATCTTGACGGAATAGTATTTTTAGACAGAATGTAAGAGGTTAATATGAGAATTGTTTTTATGGGTACTCCCGAATATTCGGTTGCAACTCTTAAGGCTTTAATTAATGCAGGCCATAGTGTTGAGGCTGTTTTTTGTCAGCCCGATAAGCCTGTTGGCAGAAAAAGAATTTTAACTGCACCGCCCGTTAAGGTTTACGCCGAGGAACAGGGGATTAAGGTTTATCAGCCTGACAGCCTACGTACCGACGAGGCTTACGAAATTTTGAAGAATATTGCTCCCGACGTGATTGTTGTGGTAGCTTACGGTAAAATTCTTCCTGAAAGAATTCTATCTTTGCCTCGTTTAGGTTGCTTTAACGGTCATGCCTCTATTCTTCCCAAATACCGTGGTGCTTCTCCCATACAATGGGCTATTGTTAACGGCGAAAAGGAAACGGGTGTTACCGTTCAGCAAATGGATAAAGGCATTGATACCGGCGATATTTTAGGTATTACCAAGGTTGAAATAAATGATGACGAAATAAGCGATACATTATTTGAAAAGCTTTCTACTGTTTCTGCCGACCTTATGGTTGAAACCCTTTTAAAGGCTGAAAACGGCGCTTTAAATCCTATAAAGCAGAACGAAAACGAAGCAAGCTATGCTCCGATTATAACTAAAGAAATGGCGCTGATTGATTTTAATAAGCCTGCCGAGGAAATACGTAATTTAGTGCGTGGCTTTAATTCTTGGCCTGTAGCCTTCTGTTATTTTGAGGGTAAGCGTTTAAAAATTTACGGTTGTACCGTTTCAGGCAAAAGTAATGCTGCGGCAGGTACCGTTGTTGATGAAAATACCTTGGCCGTTGCTTGCGGTGATGGGCAGTGTATTATATTAACCGATATACAGCTTGAAGGCGGCAAAAGAATGTCCGCTTACGATTTTCTCAAGGGCAAAAAAATCCCTAACGGTATGGTTTTAACGCAGGGTGAAGACCGTGGCTAACGCTCGTAAAATTGCTGTTGATGCTCTAATAAGGGTCGAGCTTGACGGCGCTTATTCAAATTTGATTTTAGGTCAGCTTTTATCTAAAAGTAGTGCCTCTAAAGAGGATAAATCCCTTGCAAGCGCAATATTTTACGGTGTTTTAGACAGAATTATTACTCTTGATTTTTATATTAATAAGCTTAGTAAAATCCCTTCAAAAAAGCTACAGCCTTATACGCGACAGGTGCTCAGATCTGCCATATATCAAATTTACTATATGGACCGTGTCCCCAATAGTGCCGCCGTTAATGAAGCTGTTAAGCTTATTAAAAAATCAAATGAAAACAGGAACAGCGGCTACGTTAACGCCGTTTTAAGAAATGCCGCTGATTCAGTTATACCATTGCCTACGGGAAGCGATTTATTTTCCCTATCGGTTAGGTATTCCTGTCCGCAATGGATATTAAAGGATTTGGTTAATGATTACGGTGCACAGCGTGCTGAAGAGTTTTTGAAGGCTTTTCTTCTACCTTCAAGGGTTAACCTAAGGGTTAACACCCTGAAAATCAGCACTGACGACCTTATCAACAAACTAAGCGAGCAGGGAGTGTCTTCTGAAAAAACAGATATTGATAACTGTATAGAATTGTTGTCGGGTATTGATTTTGCCGATAATTCTTTGTTTGCCGACGGTTTTTTCCACGTGCAGGATTTATCCTCACAGCAATGCGCTCACAGTCTAAGTGCCATAAAGGGTGAAAGAATTTTGGACCTTTGTGCCGCACCCGGCGGTAAATCCTTTACTGTTGCCGAAATTATGGAGGACAGCGGCGAAATTATTTCCTGTGACCTCTACGAAAGCCGTGTTTCTCTTATTACAAAGGGTGCTGAAAGACTTGGTATTAAAAGTATTTCGGCAAAGGTGAACGATGCAACTGTTTATAATAAGGATTTAGGCCTTTTTGATGCGGTGCTTTGCGACGTGCCTTGCTCGGGCTTCGGTGTAATAAGAAGAAAACCTGAAATTAAATATAAGCCTGCCGATGATTTTTCTTCCCTTGAAGCGGTGCAAAAGTCTATTATAGAAACCTCTTCAAAATACGTTAAAAAGGGCGGCAGAATGCTTTATTCCACCTGTACCATACGCAAGGCGGAAAACGAAGCGATAGTTAATTGGTTTTTAGATAATAACCGTGATTTTTCCTGCGAGTTTATGCACACGTTTTATCCCTCTGAAAATAACGACGGATTTTTCTGTGCCTTACTTGTTTTTAATGCTTAGGTGGTGAATTGCTTGGAGAAGCTTGATATTAAATCAATGACACAATCGGAAATTGCCGATTTAATGAAGGAAATGGGTCAGCCTGCTTTCAGGGCCGGGCAGATTTTTAAATGGCTGCACACGGGTGTTGAAAGCTTTGATGAAATGTCTAATCTCTCCAAGGATTTACGAGCACGGTTAAATGATAAATGCTATATAGCGTCGGTAACGATTGTCCGTCGGCTTGAATCTCAAATTGATGGCACCGTTAAATATTTGTATAGGCTTTATGACGGTGAAACTATAGAATCGGTTTTAATGAAATATAACCACGGCTACACTGTTTGTATTTCTACTCAGGTTGGCTGTAGAATGGGCTGTAAATTCTGCGCTTCGGGTATTGGCGGCTTGGTTAGGCATTTAACCGCTTCTGAAATGCTTGCTCAGTTAACGGCCGCACAAAAGGATAACGGTATTAGGGTATCTAACGTTGTTATGATGGGTATGGGCGAGCCGCTTGATAATTTCGATAACAGCGCACGCTTTTTAAAGCTTGTAAGCGATGAAAACGGAATGAATATCGGTCTTAGGCATATTTCTCTTTCAACCTCGGGTGTTGTAAGCGGTATTTATAAGCTTGCCGAGCTGAATTTACCTATTACTCTTTCTATTTCCTTACACGCGCCCACCGATGAAATAAGAAGTAAAACTATGCCCGTTAACAATAAATGGAATATTGATATGCTTCTTCGGGCCTGCAGGGATTATCAAAAGGTTACTACCCGTCGTATTTCCTTTGAATACGCTATGATAAACGGTGTTAACGATTCCACCGAATGTGCATTAACGTTAGCGAAAAAGCTTCGTGGAATAATGTGCCACGTTAATCTTATTCCTGCTAATCCCGTTGTTGAAACGGCATTTAAAAAATCCGATAATAATATAATTGAACGCTTTAAGGCAACTCTTGAAAAGTGCGGTATTACGGCAACTGTAAGGCGAACCTTGGGCGCTGATATTAATGCTTCCTGCGGTCAGCTTAGGCGCAGTGAAACGAGAAAGGAGGATGTATAGTATGCAAATTTACGGAATGAGTGATAAGGGACTTGTTAGGGAAAGCAATGAAGATGCTTATATTTTCAAAGTTATTTCTCCTTCGGCCTTCTTTGCCGTTGTTTGTGACGGTATGGGCGGTGCAAATGCAGGTAACGTTGCCAGTGAATATGCTGTCCGTGAAATTAGCGAATACATCTTACGTTCATATAAACCTACTATGAGCGGTATGCAAATTGAGCACCTTTTAAGGGCTGCGGTTGCTTCTGCTAATGATGTTATTTATGAAGCCGCAAATGTGAATGCCGACCTTAATGGAATGGGCACTACCGTTGTGTTGCTTTTTGTTTTAGAAAAAACGGGTTATCTTCTTCACGTCGGTGATAGCCGCGCGTATTTGTATTCGAGTGGAGCTTTAAATCAGCTTACCGTTGACCATTCAATTGTTCAAGGTATGATTGACCGCGGTGAAATTACCGAGGAGGAGGCAAAAACCCACCCGAGTAAGAACATTATTACAAGAGCGCTTGGTGTAGGAAGCGAAGTAAGAAGTGATCTTGATTTTATTGACCTTAACGACGGTGACGTGATTTTACTTTGCAGTGACGGTCTTTCTAATTATGTAAGTGATGTTGACATCAAAAACAGCCTTGAGGCCTTTGATGAAAACGTTGCTTCAAGCCTTATTAATTTAGCAAATACCGGTGGCGGCGGCGATAATATTACCGCTGTTGTTGTAAAAATATAATCAAACGAAAGGACTAAGCTAATGGATAATTATGTTGGAAAAAAGCTTGACGGACGTTATGAAATACTTGAAGTATTAGGTGTCGGCGGTATGGCTGTTGTGTATAAGGCCTTCGACAGTGTTGAAAATAAAACCGTAGCCGTAAAAATTCTTAAAGAGGAATACGTTTCAAACGAGGAATTTATTCGCCGCTTTAAAAACGAATCTAAGGCTATTGCCGTGCTTTCTCACCCTAACATAGTTAAGGTGTTTGATGTAAGCTTCGGCGAAACCCTTCAGTATATCGTTATGGAGTATATTGACGGCATTACCTTAAAACAGCATATTGAACAGCAGGGAAGCCTTCGTTGGAAGGATGCTCTGCATTTTGCCGTTCAAATTTTACGCGGTATTCAGCACGCCCACGACAGAGGAATCGTTCACCGTGACGTAAAGCCGCAAAATATTATGGTGCTTGCCGACGGCACTATTAAGGTAACCGATTTCGGTATTGCTCGTTTTGCAAGAAGCGAACAAAAAACAATTACCGATAAAGCAATCGGCTCGGTGCATTATATCAGCCCCGAGCAGGCAAGAGGGGATAATACCGACGAAAAGTCCGATATTTATTCCTTTGGTGTTATTCTTTACGAAATGCTTACGGGTCAGCTTCCTTTCCAAGCCGAAAGCGCCGTTTCGGTCGCTATTATGCAGCTTCAGCGTGAGCCCGATTTGCCGACTTCCATTAACGGCTCTATTCCCGAGGGTCTTGAGCAAATTACTATGCACGCTATGCAGAAAAATTGCGAAAAGCGCTATAAGTCTGCCTCCGAAATGCTTTGCGACCTTGAAGCCTTTAAGCGTGATCCTGCCGTTACCTTTGATTACGGCTACTATGTAGATGAGGACCCAACCCGCTATATTGATGATACTCCCGAGGAAAAGAGCGCTAAAAAAATTCAATGGCTTCCCATTATTGCAGGAATTACCGTTGCCTGTATAGCCGCTTTAATTATTATTGCTTCTATTTGGGTGCCGGGTAAGCTTTTCGGTCGTACACCCGATGTTGAATGTCCCCACTTTATCGGTATGAAAATGGAGGCTGTTCAAAACAGCGAGCATGCTGAAAACTTTGAACTGATATATGAGTTTGAACCGAGCGACAGCGCTAAGGGTATTATAATCGGTCAGTCGATTGAGGCAGGGCGCCTTATTAAGAAAAATAACCGCATTACCCTTATTGTCAGCAGCGGTGAGCGTACCGTAACCGTTCCCGACGTTTCCGGTAAATCAGAGGATGTTGCTAAAAGCATACTTGAAAAGGAAGGCTTTGTGCCTGAATTTGTTGAGGTTTCCGATGATTCGGTACAAAAGGGTCTTATAATCCGAACAAATCCTGCAAGCGGCTCTTCAGTACCCGTAGGTAGCGTCATTACCGTTTATATTAGTACCGGTGAAGCAACTGCCAAGGTTAAAATTCCCGACTGTGTTGGTCTTACTAAGGATGAAGCAATACGTCTTCTCGAAAATAAGGGCCTTGTTGTAGGAAACGTAACAGAGGCTAACTGTACCGACCGCGAATTCTCGGTAGGTGTAGTAATGGATCAGTCTCCCGATTACGTTCCCGGTACCGAGGTAGGCTTTGGCTCTGCAATTGACCTTGTTATTAGTACGGGTAAGTTCGATGCTTCTATAGATATTAATCTCCCCGGTGAGGCTATTGCAGATATTTCTACGGGCTATATTACTATTTGGCACAATGACCAAATTATAGCAAGCTCAACGCTTATTGACTTTACTCAAACCGCCAGCTATAATATTGACTTCGTTTCATCACAGCGTGAGCTTAGCGGCTGCGTTTTCAAGGTGACCGCCGACAAGCTTTCCTACGTTGATTATTTAATTGTTGATATTGATTGTGTTACGGGTAAATATACCGTAAAGTCGTATCTTACTTAGTAATCGCCTATGACAGGACTTATTATTAAAGCTATATCAGGCTTTTATTATGTGTCGGTTAACGATACTGTATACGAATGCCGTGCAAGAGGCTCCTTCCGTAAGGAAGGCGCTTCACCCCTTGTGGGCGATGTTGTAGATATTACGGCTGATGAATCGTTAAAGGGGGTTATCGAAAGCATACACCCCCGTAAAAATTCCTTAATCAGGCCTGCTGTTGCAAACCTTGACAAGCTTTTTATTGTGTCATCCTTTGTTACACCTGCACCTAACACCTTAATAATTGACCGCTTAATCGCCCTTTGTCATTTTTATTCAATTACACCCGTTATAGTTTTTAATAAAAGCGACTTAGGGGACTTTACGGAGTTTAAAGAAATTTACGAAAAAAGCGGATATAAAACAATTATTACTTCTGCCAGTAAAAACGAAGGTATTGAAGATATTAAAAGGGAAATTGAAAATTGCGTCTGCGCTTTTACGGGAAATTCGGGTGTTGGTAAATCGAGCCTTTTGAACGTGCTGTTTCCAACACTTAACCTACAAACAGGTGAGGTTAGCGATAAGCTCGGCAGAGGACGTCATACAACCCGTCATACCGAGCTGTTCAAGCATTCCTACGGTGGCTACGTTGCCGATACACCGGGGTTTTCTTCCCTTGACAGTCAGCTTTTCACCCTTGAGTTTAAAGAACAAATGGTGGCTTGCTTTCCCGATTTTGAACCCTTTACCCATAATTGCCGTTTTCTCGATTGCGCTCATATCGGCGAAAGCGGTTGCGGTGTGGAAGCGGCAGTTAAAGCAGGAGAATTAAGCAAAACCCGCCTTGACAGTTATCAGTCAATTTTTAACGAGCTAAAGGATCTTAAGCCTTACTCAAAAACGAAAAAACGATGAACACATTCTGCTCCTTTTTCGTATACTATTATTAGAAACGTTACGTTTCGAGTATACATAAAGGAGTAAGGGTATGCGTAAAAGAACTGCCAATAAAGGACTTATTGCCATTGCCTTTGCAGTTGGGCTTTTGGTTGCCTGCTTTGCTTCTGCTCGGTTTTTAATTGCCGTTCTCGCTTTTGCCGTTATACTCCTTGGAGTTTCGTTTGTAAGATGTCGTTAGGAGTGAGCGTTATGAAAGTAGTACTTGTAAAAAGCCCGAAGCTGTTGAGCGGAATATTACGTTTGATTTTTAAAATCAAAAAAGAACAGCCCATCGTTTAAAATTTATATTTTAGTTATACACCTCCAAGGTCAATCCTTGGAGGTGTATTTTTTTCTTTATGCATAAATTATTGCCTTAATTAATATACTTTATCGTAACACCTATTTAGTTAAAAAAGAGAGGTAGTATTTATGGAATTAAAGACGGTAAGGCAGCCCTTGTCGGTTAACGAAGCTGTATTTAACGGCGGCGGAGAAATACCCGTAGACGAAGATATAATTTTGCCCGATTATTACGCGCAAATAAATAAGCTGCTAAAATGCAGAATGGAGGGCCGAATAACCTCGAAGAGTATTAACGGGAAAAGCGTGACTGTTGACGGTCATATTTGCATAAATATTATGTACTGCGATAAAAACTGTAAAATACATAATTATGAACATATTTCTCCCGTTAGCAGAAGCTTCGATGCAAGCTGTGATTTGAGCGGAGCGCTGATTGAAACCTGCTTAAAAACAGAATATAACAACTGTAGAGTGGTTACCGAACGTAAGGTATCGGTGCACGGCGCTTTATCGTTAACTCTGACTGCTTTTTTGCAGAAAAAATATGAGGTTATTGCCGATATAGGCGATAAAGATATTCAAATTGACCGAATAGATATGCCTGCTCTTAATACTCTCGGCAATGCAGAAAAAAATTTGCTTATTGAAGAAGTATTAACTCTTTCTCAGGGTCAGCCCGATATCGAAGGAATATTAAGATATTGTGCCGATACTACAGTTAACGAAGTTAAAGCGGTGCGTAATAAGGTTTCGGTTAAGGGCAGCATAAGTCTTAACGTGCTGTATAAGGCTAAGGATAATTGTGCCGTATATAAAAGCGCCATACCCTTTAGTCAGCTTATTGATATTGGCGGTATCAGCGAGGACTGTGTTTGCACTGCCAAGGTACAGCTATGTTATTTAGAGGTGACACCCGCAAAGGGAGCCGATTCGGTACGAAGTATGAATTTTAATGCTAAGCTGGCGGTTACCGCCCATAGCTATTGCGACGATATAATTCCCGTTATTACCGATGCTTATTCTACCGATTGCAACCTTCAGCTAAATAAAACCGATTTAAGCGTGCTTAAAATTGTGGGTCACATAAGTGACACCTTTATGTTTAAACAAACCGTTGATTTTGACAGTGACGGTATAGCAGGTATTATTGATTCTTGGAGCGAAACCGAAGTGTCGTCCTGTTCCTTTAGCGGTAACGAGCTAACCGCCAATTTGAAAATTAACCTTTGTATTTTGGCACAGTGTACGGACGGTAACGTTTCATATTTTGAAAAACGGATAGATACCGTTTATAAAAAGCAAACCGAATATGACGTTAAGGGAAGTCTTTTAAGCGAGTGTGATTTCGAGCCTGTGAGCGTTTCCTATACGCTGATAAGTGACAGCAGTATTGATTATAGAATTGAATATAGAGTGAATATTTCCTTAAGCGAAGAAAATAAGGTGAAATTACTTACCGAAATCGGCAGAGGAGAAAGCTTATCAAAGGATAAAAACAAGGATTGTTCACTTATTATCTATTACGCAGGCGTAGGCGAGCGAATATGGGATATTGCAAAAAGGTATAATTCCGACGTAGAGCAAATACGGGAAATTAATTCTATAAAATGTGATGTTTTAGAAGACGATAAACAGCTACTTATACCTTTATTTTGAAGTAAAGCGCATTGATTTTTTCAATGCGCTTTTTTATATATAATTGTTGAAATTTGCTTTTAAATGCTTATAATAAATATTAGTATAAATATTGAGATTAAAAGGATGTTAAAGGGATGCTTGAATTTAAAGGTGTTGATTATTCCGATTTGCCCGTTATTCGTAAATTCTTCGATGAATTCAACGAATACTCTTGCGAATTTTCATCAATAAATATGCTTATTTGGCAGGAATATTTCGGTTTCAGCTTTTGTATTGAAGACGGTGTTTTATACAGTAAAAACTGTATCGACGGCAGAACAAGCTTTGGTATACCTTTTTCTAAAGATATGAAAAAGGCTGTAGACAAGCTTAAAGAATATGCCGATGCAAATAATCTGCCTTTAATTCTTTTCGGCGGTCAGGGTGAGCGCTTCGATATTTTTAAAAGACAGCTCGGCGCCTCCTTTATATTTACCCCTATGAGAGATTCCTTTGAATATATTTACAACAGAAATGATTTAGCTGAGCTGTCGGGAAAAAAATATCATTCCAAAAGGAATCATATAGCTACCTTTAAAAAGAAATATAATTGGAGCTACGAAAGGCTTAATGATAACAATTCAAGTGATGTATTAAAGCTGCTTGCCCATTGGTACGACAGCTACAGTGAAAAGACTTCGAGCTCTATGAAAACCGAAGAAGAGGGAATTAACAGGCTTCTCAGCGGACAAAAGGTTGACGGTGTGCGCGGCGGCGTGCTGCGTGTTGACGGAAATATTATTGCTTTTACTGTCGGCTGTGAAATTTCAAGCAGTGTTTTTGACGTTAATTTTGAAAAAGCCCTTGTTGAATTTGACGGCGCATACGCTATGATTAATCAACAGTTTGTTTTAAACGAGCTTGCTGATTATAGCTTAATAAACAGGGAAGAGGATATGGGGATTGAAGGCTTACGAAAAGCAAAGCTTTCCTACAAGCCTGCTATTTTACTTGAAAAATATATAATCGAAGCGGTGAATGACAATGAATAACAGTATTGCCGAGCAATGCAAAAGGCTTTATATCAGCGCATTCCACGACGATGAAGAGTTTACCGATTATCTTTTCAGTCTGTTTTTTGAAAGCTCCTGCAAATATCTTTTAGAGGGTGAAACGGTCGTTTCAATGCTTTTTGCAATGGACGTTACCTGCGGAAAGCTTAAAGGTAAATACGTTTACGCCGTTGCTACTTTAGAGCAATACAGAGGTAAAGGCTATATGTCTCGTCTTTTCGATAGCCTTACCGCTGAGCTTAAAAACCAATACGATTTTCTTTGTTTAAAGCCAATGAGCGAATCTCTTTTCGATTACTACGCTCGTTTAGGGTTTGAAACTGCCTTTTATAAAAAGTCTTTTAGTTTAAACAGCTTTAGTAATTCTTTGACTCTCGTTGAGGTTAAAAACCCAAATGAAATAAGTAATATCAGAAAAAGCCTTATTAATGAAAGCTTCGTTGATTATTCAAGCGATTTTTTAAACCTATTACTGTCGTATTGCACTATGCTGACCGATAACCCGCTTGAGCCTAAGGTTTTTGTTGTTAAGGAAAGGCTGTCGGGAAAGGTTAAAGAGGTGCTTGGTGATTATAATTTACTCCCCGATGAATATAAGAATAAAACGTTGCTGACTGTAGGTAACGAATACCGCTTTGCAATGGTCAAAAAATTAAAAAATATTAGCCTGAATAACTGTTATTTAGGCTTTGCATTAGATTAAAAAACTACCGCTCGAGAAGTTTCCTTAAAGAGGTACCTTCAGCGGTAGTTTTTTAGTGTTTATAAATTAAGCTTTGTTTCTCTTGCGTAATAGAATAAATACTGCTGTGCAATGCCTGCGTATTCCTTGGCGCATTCGGGAAAATCGTTATTGAAAAAATAACTCAATGCACGTTTAATCCATACGTCAATAGGGCAAATATCAATATGTCCCATTCCGAAAAGCAGAGTGCAGTCTGCAACCTTTTTACCAACGCCGTAAATAGTTGTCAGTTTTTCGCGCGCTTCATCACCGCTTTGTGCTGCAATTTCCTCTAAATTGATTTCTCCGCTGCTAACCTTTTTGGCGGCATCAATGATGTATTTTGCTCTGAAACCGCTTCTAAGCGGCGCTAAATCCTCAACGGTTAGCTTTGCAATAACGTCGGCGCAAGGGAAGGAGTAATCGTTACGTAGCTTATTGCCGTAGGTTTCGCATAAGCGCTTAATAATACCTTTAATTCGCGGTATATTGTTGTTTTGCGAAATTATAAAGGAGCATAAAGCTTCCCAAGGGTCCTGCTTTAAAATACGAATACCTTTTCCGTAGCTTGCGGCATTTTTCAGTACGTCGTTTTCCGAAAGCTTATTGTTAATAGCTTCGTAATCTCGGTTTAAATCAAAAAAGTCGCACCAAAAGCTTTCAAATTCCTCTTTAGTTACGGGATAAATAACAACCTTACCGCTTTTTTCATAAAGGTTTATCTCCTTATCCCTGACAACTCCGTGCCATATGTTGTTTTCCGTCATATCAAAGCGAAAGCACTGTCCGCATTCAAACGTCTTTTTTAGGTCAAACAGACCGTTATGCTCTATTTCAACCTTATTGTCATTAAACGTGTATCTCATTTTAAAAATCATCCTAAACAGTTTTTCTAATTGTAGCACATTTTTGACGAAAAATAAAGAATAATGTTATTTGGTTTACATAATGTGGTTGCAAAATAATATTTTATCGCTAAAAGCATTGATATTAACGGGTTTATTAGAGTTATGAACCGAGTTATTAACATTTTTATGTAAACCTGAATAATATTTTTTATCCCAGTTAAAAATATAATTATAAGAAAATGGAGGTATAATATGGTTAAAGGTGTAAATAAATCCGTAATAGAAATTACCGATACGGGTAACAAATTTTTTAATAAGGTTATATTGTTTGTTTCGCCCGAATATTCTAATAAATCAGATAAAATTATTGCAGGTGAAGCGGGGGAGTTTATAAAAAAACTTCAAAGCACTTCTAGGGAATCACTAAGGCGGGCTGTAATGAGAGAACGAAAAAGAAGGCGCAGGATTATGCTTTGCGCTTTGGGCGCATTTTTTGCCGCCGTCGGAGTAATTTTATGGCTGGTTTTGTGAACAAACTATAAATTAAGCAAGTAAATCGCCGATTTACTTGCTTTTTTAAATTTAATCAGTTATAATTATTTAGTCAAATTTTGAAAGTAGGTGTCGTTTTGTTTAAGTCCGGTGTTAAATTATTCACTCGATTTGCTATTGGTACCGTAATGTGTCTTATTGTTTTCTTTTCTTTTAACTTTGCTATTACTGCCGGTTTTAGCGACGTTATTGGTCAAAAAATATTTTATTATAACGAGGAAACGGGCAGAGAAGAGCAGGTTTGCTATCACGATGCCGAAAACAATCCTCCTGAAAACTGTGTATGTGCTGACTATGACCCTACGCGTCTAAACGCTCTGGCCGACAGAAAGCTGTCACAGGAACGACAGACTATTTCACTTGTACTTGCGCAAATCTTTTCTGCCGTTATGATTACGGGTATTCTTTGCGGAACAGTATGGGAAATGGGTAATAAGGATATTTCAGCTGTTAAGCACGGGCGTAAAAAGGAAAATATTTTTTCGGGTCTTTATATCGGTTTAATAGCCGCTGTTCCTTCGCTTGTTGTTTTCGCATTACTCGTGCTTTCTCACTATAAGGTACTTAATCCGAATTTCCTTGATACCTATCGACTATTAAACTCTCATTTCCACTATTTTATAACCTTAATCTATTCGAGCGCTGATAACGCCGCAGAGCTTACAGAAAAGGGTTTGGTTCTATGCGGAGCTCTTCATTTATATCTTCCCGTTATTTCCTTAATTTCCTATGCTTTCGGATATAAGGATATTAATCTGATTGAAAGAATTACTTATAAAAAGAAGGTTGGCTAATAACAATGGGTTTATTTTATAATTATAATAAAGAGGGTCCCGGTGTTAGAAAAAACGGCCCTAAAAAGCGTACCTTTGTCGTGTTCTTTGAAACACTATTCAGAAGTCTTTGGAAGCTTATCCCCGTAAGCCTTGTTTATTGGCTCTTGTTTTTAATACCCGGTCTTTCGGCCGTAGGTATTACCTACGTTACAAGAAGTATTTCCCGTGATAAGCATTCCTTTGGCCTCTCTGATTTTTTTACTGCAATTAAAAAGAATTGGAAGCAGGCATTGGGTGTAGGTATAATTAATATAATTATCACTGCTTTTCTTGCTTTTGATATAAGCTATTTTCATACGGCTGTCAAAGCAGGCAGTACCTTTGGAGTGATATGCCTCGGCTTAATTATTTTCATAACCATTGTGTTCCTTGTTATGAAATGCTATATTTGGTTTCTTGTAATTACATTTGATATGAAGGTAAAGCAGATTTACCTTAACAGCTTTAAGTTTTTCTTTGTTAACCTTGTTAATAATATCGTAATGCTGTTAGCTATCGGTATTTATTGGGCAGTATGGGCTTTCCTGCTTATATTCTTTGCAAGCGATGCTCTTGTTGCAGGTATACTTGCCGTTATTACGATTTTCTTTTATCCAACCTATCATTATTTTGTTATACAATTTGGAGTATTTTCCGCTATAAAGAAATTTATGATAGACCCTTACTATGAACAACATCCCGATGCCGATATCGAAAATCGCCGCAATTTAGGACTTGATGTTGGCGATGACGATGAAAGTGATTTTGAAGATATGGTATAATTTAAAAGCAGGCGTTTGCCTGCTTTTATTTTTATGGAAAATCTGCATAAAATTAGGTAATAAATATCAATTTTAAATGTTGACTGAAAATACTTATTTAACTATAATGGACGTAGTGAGGTGGTACCAATGAAAGAAATTAAAGAACTTATATTTGAAGAATTATCCGTTGAGCAAAAACTTGGCCTTGCTCATATTATTGATATTAACGGCTGGGCAAGAAGAGAAAATCCGAAAAATGTGGAATTTATTCTTGATTTAATCAAAAATCATGCCTTGGGCGGCGTTTGGGTGCAATATTCTACGCCCGATGCTCAAGAAATTATTGATTTGGTAAAAGAAACAGCCGATTATCCGATTCTTATATTTACCGACGCCGAAAGCGGAATAAAAACCGAAGCTGCAGAATATTTGGTTGGTAAGCATAATGCTATCGGCTGTACCGACAGCGAAGAGCATGCTTATGCATTCGGTAAGGTTATTGGTATTGCCGCTAAAAAAATGGGCTATAACATTGTTTGCAATCCGTTACTTGACATTAGCACTACCGGTTCTGCTCGTTCTTTAGGCTCCGATAAAACTAAGGTTGCACGTCTTGCTGCTGCAGAAGCAAGGGGTATGCATGATGCAGGCGTGCTGACTGTAGGTAAGCACTACCCAAGCGGTATAAATTACAAGAATATTGACTCTCATATGGCCGAAAGTGAATCTCTTCAAACTAAGGAAGAGCTTCTTGAATATAGTCTTTACGCCTATAAAGAGTTAATGAAAGACGATTTGCTCGACGGACTTATGTCCAGCCATATAAAATGCAGTAATATTGACCCTGATTATCCTTCAAGCCTTTCGAAAAAGGTTATTAACATAATTCGCGAAGAAGGCTACAACGGACTGATTTTAACCGATGCCCTTTGTATGATGGGTATCCTTTCTAAATTCGGTTATGATGCTTCCCGTGGCTTAGCTATTGCCGCAGGTAACGATTTAGCGTTGCCCTATGACAGCAAATATAAAGAGTCCTATGAAGCGCTTGTTAAGTGTTATAATGAAGGTATGATTACCGACGAACGTCTTGACGAAGCTGTTAAACGTGTGCTTGCCGCTCAAAAGAAGACTCTGAATCCTGCTAAATACACTGAAATTACTGAAGAAGACTTAAAGCTGTTTAAGAGTATAAATAAGGATGCAGTTACCGCCAAATTTGACGAGGGACTCACAGCTAATATTTCGCGAGACGGTAAGCACTATTTCGTACTTATGGTTAGAAACGAAGAAAAAGTTGGTGGCGACGGCGGAGTTTCTGTTGATACTTTTTCCAACGGTTGGCTTTACCCTCAAGAGGTAACCGAACAAATACTTAAATATTTCCCTAATTCTACTGTTAAGTGTATCCACCAGTTCCCGACTCAGGGGCACTGTCACCGTACTGTGTCATTTTCAATCGATTATGATGATGTAATCTTTATTACCTTTTCTGAGTTTTTGGCATATTGCGGTCGAGAACACTTAACAAGACGTGTTGAAACACTTATAGAAGCATTGCAGCTCACTAACAGAATTTCAACTTTGGTTCACTTCGGTAATCCTTGTGTTCTTGAAAACTTACCTCATATTCCTCGATATATACTTGCTCCCACATCAAGAGAAAGCGTAGCTGCGGCTATTGACGTACTTGCAGGAGAATATCCTGCTAACGGTAAACTAACTTACGAAATTACATTAAATTGAGGTGACAGTTATGTCTAATAAATTATTTGTCGGTGTTGGAAAAGCTAAAATAACTCCCACTGTCGGAACATGTCTTTACGGATACGTTCCCGACCATCACAGTGAGTCGATTCACGACGACCTTTATACCTACGCTTTCGCGTTTGATTATGCCGATACAAAAGCATTATTTATTTCTATCACCCTTTGTGGTATTTGTTACGAACTTCAAGATGAATTAAGAAAAGAAATAGAAGTTAAATACGGTATTCCTTACGGTAATATAATTATTGCCGCTACACATACACATTCAGGCCCCAATATTTGCGGAACTGTTGGTTGGGGCGACGTAGACCGGGAATATTACGAAGGTTATTTCTTACCTGGCTTTAGAAAAGCTGTTGATGATTCTGTTAATTCAAAGCAAGAAGCCGTTGTTGCAACTGCTGTTGGTGACAGCTTTGTTGGAGTTAACAGACGCGAATTAACCGCCGATAATAAAATAGATTTCGGTCAGAATCCTTGGGGTGTTCATAACCCAAAAATGACCATTATTTCCTTCAAGAATATGAAAAATGAAGTTATCGGTAACATAATTTCTTATGGCTGTCACGGCACTTCTGCAGGTAGAAACCGTGAAATTTCCCGCGATTGGTCGGGCATTATGACCGATGCCGTAGAAGTGGTTTCGGGCGGAATTACCGCTTACTTTAACGGTCCCGAGGGCGACCAAGGACCTCGTCTTTCTAACGGAAGAACTGTTGGCAATATTAAGCTCACAGAAGAGCTTGGCGCAATTGCCGCCGCTGATGCTTTACGGATCTATAATACTTTGAGTGAATATAAAGAGGTGTCCATTTCTTGTCATAGCGACGCTGCTAAATTACCGCTTCTTAAAAGAGTACCGTTGGAAGTCGCTAAGAGTAAAACCGATGGCGTTGACGGAAGTAAATTAGTGAACATTACAAAACAGACACACGAGCATTATATTTCTGTAATTAAGTCTTATGAAGATGGATACGTAGAAGAAGATTTCCGCGACATTCAGCTTGATATATTGCGTATAGGAAATATTGCTTTTGTTGCTTCCCCTTATGAATTGTTTATGGAAATTAACCTTCGTATAGATAAAATGGTTAACGATTTAGATGTTATCATTCTTTCTAACGCTAACGGCAGCGGTGGTTATTTCCCAACTGAAAGTGAACTTTGCCGCGGAGGATATGAGGTTAATTGTTTTAAATTCCAAAATGTACAATGTTATACCGACGATGCCGATTATCAGTTGATTAAAGAGACTGTTCGCATTCTTTCGGCCCTTGAAAGATAATTTTTCGTACTTTTAAGCACCCGTAATTGGGTGCTTTTTCTCTGTTGTGCTAATTTTTTGGTAGCTTTTGATAGTTTTTAGGGTTGTTATATTATTTGCTATAATGTAAAATAAAAGCATAAAAGATAAAGGGGGATTTTTATGAATAATAAATTGCTTTTGGGTATAGCAAGAGAAATTATTACTCCCGAAATCGGCGGTAATCTTTACGGCTATAATCCAAATATTTATTCCGAATCGGTTAATGATGATTTAACCGCTACCGCTTTCGCTTTTTCTCAAAATGAAAAAACAGCTATAATGATTTCCATAACCGTATGCGGTGTTGCCAACTACTTGCAGGAGGAAATCAGAAAAGAAATTAATGAAAAAACTGGTGTTCCTTTCGGTAATATTATTTTAGCAGCAACTCATACTCATTCCGCTCCTAACACTTCAGGCGGCTTTGGGTGGGGAGAAATCGACATTGAGTACGTTAATGGTATTTTCCGTCCCGCTATTGTTAAAGTGGGTGTTGATGCTTTCAATAATCTACAGCCTGTTACTGTTGCTTCCGCGGTTGGTAAAAGCTATGTTGGTATAAATAGACGTGAACTTAACGAGAATAACGATATAGTTTTAGGTCAAAATCCTTGGGGACCGTTTAATCCCGATATGACCGTTATTTCCTTTAAAAATGAGGAAGATGCAGTTGTTGGTAATATTATTTCTTACGGATGTCACGGCACTTCAGCAGGCTTAAATCACGAAGTTACCCGCGATTGGCCGGGATATATGACCGATGCTGTTGAAACCGTTTCGGGTGGAATTACTGCCTTCTTTAACGGCCCTGAAGGTGATGTTGGTCCAAGGCTTTCTAATGGCAAAACCATAGGAAATATTAAACTTACCGCAGAACTTGGCGCTATTGCCGCATCGGATGCATTGAAAATTTATAATTCTTTACCCGAATACGCCGATGTTGATTTTGACGTGTTCGATGGTCAACTTAATCTGCCTTTGCTTCCGAAAGTTTCTTTAGAAGAAGCCGAAAAATGGATAGCCGAGTACGAGGGTAAGGATACCTGGCCGCTTGCAAAAAGACGTTTACTTCATTATAAAGAAGTTAAAAAAGCAATTCTGAACGGCGACAATGATAATGAATATCGTCCTGTTCCGCAGTCGCTTATTAAACTTGGAAACGTTGTATTTGCCTCTTGTCCTTATGAGCTTTTTAGCGAAATTAATCTTCGCATTCAAAAAGAAGTTAAGGATTACAACGTAATCGTTTTGAGTAATGCAAACGGTATTGGCGGATATTTCCCGACTCAAAGTGAGCTTTGCCGTTTGGGTTATGAAATTTTAATGTTTTTTATAGATGATATCCAGTGCTATACTGATGATGCTGATTATCAGTTTATTAAAGAAACAATTAAAAATATTGAAAAAATTAAATAAAAGGAGATATGTTTTATGTACAGAATGGGTCAAGAAGAAATTAATGCAGTTGCCAGAGTTATCGAATCGGGACAACTTTTCAAGGTTAACTCGGGCACACTTCAGGAATCCTACAACTTTGAAAAAGAGTTGAAGGATAAGGTGGGCGTTGACCATACTATCCTTATGACTTCGGGTCATGCTGGTCTTACCGCCGCTCTTATTGGTATGGGTATCGGCCCCGGAGATGAAGTTATCGTTCCTGCATATACTTATATTGCTACCGCTATGGCTGTAGTTGCCGCAGGTGCAGTTCCCGTTATTGCTGAAATTGATGAAACTCTTATGTTAGACCCTAAAGACGTAGAAAAGAAAATCACCAAGAAAACCAAGGCTGTTATTCCTGTACATATGCAGGGTAATCCTTGTGATATGGATGCTTTCGTTGCTCTTGGTAAAAAGTACGGTATTGCCGTTCTTGAAGATGCTTGTCAGGCTGTAGGCGGTCAGTATAAGGGCAAATATCTTGGTACTCTCGGTGATGCCGGTGCATTCAGCTTTAACTACTTTAAGGTAATCAGCGCAGGCGAGGGCGGTGCTCTTCTCACCAATAATAAGTCTATTTTTGAAAAGGCTCTTATTTACCACGATAGTAGTGCAGTTGCTTACTTCGGTAACCAAATGGAAGATTTCTCTACCGAAACCTTCTGCGGTCACGAATTCAGAACCAACGAAATTACTGCAGCTATCCTTCGTGAGCAGCTTAAGAAGCTTGACGGTATTATAAACGATCTTCGCGAAAAGAAAAATATGCTCCGTGACGCTCTTGCTCCTCACTTTAAGTTTATTCCTTCTAACGATTACGACGGCTGCTGTGCTACCTCTCTTACACTTCAGTTTGATTCCGCTGAAGAAGCAGAAAAAATTGCTAAGAATTCAAAGGCTTGTACGGTTCCGATAAATACCGGTAAGCATGTTTATACTGCTTGGGATTGTATTCTTAATAAACGCGGCGCGGCTCATCCTCTTTTTAACCCCTTTAACTTTGAAGCAAACAAGGGTTATGAGTATGACCCTGCCTGCTGTGAAAAGAGTCTTGAGCTTCTTAAAAAGGCCGGTCACATTTCCATTAATCCTGACTGGACTAAAGAACAGATTGACGCTATCGTTAAGAGGCTTGTTGATGCAAAAAATGCATAATTTTTGGTGAATTATTATGAATAAAAAATTCATTCTCGGTGCAGGGAAGAGGATAATTACTCCTCCGCTCGGAACCTTGCTTTATGGTTACCCAAATAAACGTCCTGCCGATAAGGTTAATGATGATTTGCGCTGTAACGTAATGGCATTTGGCTATGATAAGGTTGATTCAATACTTATTAGTATGGATTTGTGTTCTTTTCCTGAACCTATTGCCGCAAGACTTAAAGATGAAATCTTTAATGCTGTAGGCGTTAATCAAGAACGCATTATTATAGCTGCAACTCATACCCATTCCGGTCCGTGTCTTTCTTCTATTGTGGGTTGGGGTGATTTTGATACAGAGTATTTTGAAAATACTCTTATTAAGAATATGCTCTGCGCATGCAAAGAAGCGATATCTAATGCTAAAGAAGTTCTTCTTGGTATTGGTACCACAGAAAGTTTCGTAGGAATTAACCGCCGTGAACTATCTAAGGAAGGAAAAATAGGCTTGGGACAAAATCCTTGGGGAGCATTTGATCCTACTATGACTGTTCTTTCCTTTATAAGCGCCGAAGATAAAACTCCTGTTGCTAACCTTATTCACTACGGTTGCCACGGCACTGCCGCAGGTCATGATACTCCCATAACCCGCGACTGGTCAGGCGTTATGGTTGACCGTATGGAAACCGAAAGCGGTGCTTTTACAATGTACATTAACGGTGCCGAGGGTGATGTAGGACCACGCCTTTCTAACGGTAAAACCTGTGGTGATATTTCGCTTATGACTGAGCTTGGCGGAATAGCTGCTACCGATGCTGTGCGTGCTTATAAAACTATTAAGGACTACCGTAAGGTTAATTTCAGTGCGGTTACCGATGTTATTAAGCTACCTTATAAAGAAATGCCAACTGTTGAAGAATTAAAGGAACAAATTGCCGCAATGGGTGATCCCGAAAAATTCTGGCCCTTCCAAAAGCTTAAATATTCTACTCTTTTAAAGCGTATTGAAGCAGTAGAAAAAGGCGATATTGAAACTTATATGGAAATTCAACAGGTTATCTTCGCTTTTAACGGCGCAGTAATAGTACCTTTTGGTTTTGAGGTATTTTCTGAGATATTCTTAAGGCTTAAGCACTATAGTCCATTTGCTTATACCCTTGGCATCAGTAACGCAAATGCTGCAAATGCTTATCTGCCGTCTTTAGACCAAATACCTCGTGGTGGTTATGAGGTCGAACAGTTCTTGGGCAGAAACGTGTTCTGTCTTATGAATAATACTGATGACAATATTATTAATGAAAATCTCCGTCTTATTGGGAAATTACTTGATAATGGGCATAGTCAGTAATTTCGATGGCGCGAAAATCCCGAGAGCAATCTCGGGATTTTTGTTTGAGTTTTTCTATTGACTTTTAACCGTTTTTGCCTTATAATAACAGAGTCGTAAAAATCGAGGTGTGGCTCAGTTTGGTAGAGCGCTACGTTCGGGACGTAGAAGTCGCAGGTTCAAATCCTGTCACCTCGACCATATCGAGTGTTCATAACGGATTTGAGTTATGGACACTCGATTTTTTTGTAATTTCGAGTTTCTTCGTTATGTATGGAGCAGGTTTTAAGCCTGCTCTTTTGTTTTATGCGGATTTGGTAATATACTCGACTGCTACACCTTTTCGGGTATCTGCCTTGTAATTACTTCCACATTCGGGTATCTCAATATACCCAATGAATTTGTAATGGATCATAATCCTCTGACTGCGGTTTTTACCAACGCCTTCGGTTTCATAAACAGTTATCTCGTCTATGAGTTCCCTAAGAAGTGGTGCGGTCAGCTTCTGCATTTCCATAAATCTTCGGATAGCGCCAATAAAGCGATCTTTATTTTGTTGCATCGTGCCAAGATTGTTTATCCTCTCGTTTAGGGTTGCAATCTTGCTTTTCTGCTCCATACGTTCCACTTCGTATTTGTGGGATAACTGCATAAACCATTCGTCCGTTACCTTGCCCGAAACATTATCCTCATAGAGCTTTTCGTAAAGTTCAGCAACCTTTTGGTTTCGTGCCGTACAGCGTTGCAGTTCGCCTTGTAAGGCTTTCTGCTCATCGATAATATCCTTTTGTGTCTTTTGAGCAAGTAGGTCTGCAAAGGCTTCTTCGTCGCTCTGTAAGAATCTTGCCATTCGCTTGAGTTCAAGCATTACCACTTGTTCTATTGCATCAGCTCGGATATAATGCCTTGACTCACAAGTTCCTCTCGTATCCACCTTGTAGTTGGAGCAACTGAAATACTGAATATCTTTGTTTATGGTGTTTACGTGCGACCATAACTTGCTACCGCAATCAGCACAGTAGAGCAAATCGCAAAACATATTCTTTTCGGCATTATCCACTTTCGGCGCTCGGCGTTTGGTTTTCTTGGTGAGCTTTTGTACCGCTTCAAAGGTTTCTCGGTCGATAATCGGCTCGTGAACATCCTTGAACACCGCCCAATTTTCTTCAGGATTAGGGATACGGGCTTTGTTCTTAAATGACTTTGAATAGGTCTTGAAGTTGATTACATCACCACAGTATTCCTGCTGAGCAAGTATCTTGGCTATGGTGGTTTTACACCATTTGTACGGATCGGGTTGTGCTTTTGTTCCGCCTCTACCGAGACCTTTTTCTCTCCAATATGCCATCGGAATTAACACCTTTCGTTCTTGCAGGATTCGGGCAATGGTTTCATTGCCTTTCCCCTCCAAACACATACGGAATATATCTTGCACCACTTGTGCTGCTTCGGGATCTATAATCCACTTCTTTTTGTTTTCGGGCGATTTCAGGTATCCATACGGTGGCTGAGATAACGGTTCTCCTGCATTGCCACGAAGTCTGTGGGAGCTTCTGACCTTACGGCTAATATCTCTTGCATACATTTCGTTCATAACGTTACGAAAGGGTGCAAGCTCGTTTTCGCCATCTGCACTATCCACACAGTCATTAACTGCTATGAAGCGAATATTTCTGTCGGGAAAGTAGGTGTCGGTGTAATATCCCACTTGCAGATAATCTCTGCCGAGTCGGGACATATCCTTTACGATAATCACGCTAACATATCCCATTTCAATATCCTCAAGCAGTTTTTGAAAGCCGGGGCGGTTAAAGTTTGTTCCCGTATAACCGTCATCCACATAACTGCGAGTGTTGGAAAAGCCGTGTTCCTTTGCGTATTTTTGCAACAACTTCTTTTGATTCACGATAGAGTTGCTATCGTTATCCGTTCCGTCATCACGGGATAGTCGGCAGTATAAAGCGGTTATGCCGACGTTGTCTTTTTTCTTCGACTGCATTTAGTCCTCCTTTCCGGCAGTCGAACACACATATTCTACTGCCATTTTACTCGGTGGTGATTCATCCGTCAAAGGTATGAAATCACTTGTTACAATTCTTTTGAAACGGTCGGTAATTGTCGGGTGGCTTCTAATCTTGGAAGTCATAAATGACGAACCAACGATATACTTGACTCCGTTTATCACATATTCACTTTCTTGCTGTGCAAGACCACATATAAATTTCATAATATTTCCTTACCTTTCATCACGATTTTTTCTTGCTCGTTCACGGCGCTGATAATCTTCACCAATGAGCTTTAGGATTGCATTATATACATCTTTTTGGGAATAACTCTTAGGGAAGAAGCGGCGGACATCTTCAAAAGGAAAACTGATACGTTCCTTTTGGTTTGCCTTTTCTTCACTCATAACGGCGAAGATCTTATCTGCGTTAAGCTGACCTGCTTGGGATAATTTCTTCAGCCTTTGTGCCTGCGAGAGTGACGGAGTGCAGTCCTCACTCTCAATGGTACTCAGTAAATCGTACTGCTCCTGCTCTGTGAGATAGGATAACTCCACAGCGGGAGTAAGTGCGATTCGTTCCTCGTCCACAAGCTGTAACAGTTCGGGGATAAGATTGGTTAAACGGATATACCGAAACACTTGGTCACGGCTTTCGTTTGCTGCTTTACCGATCTCAGTAGCGGTATCCGACTTTGTCGCAACTTGCGACAAGGTTAAATCGGTTCGTTTGCCTTGCTCCTTCAAAGCCTCCATCTTCATTTTGTAGGCGAAGGCTTTTTCGCTCGGTAAAATCCGTTCTCGGTGTAGATTGCTGTCCACAACGGCAATCGCCGCTTCGGTTTTTGAATAGGGATAAATTAAGGCGGGTACTTCTGTTAGTCCCGCCCTTTTACTTGCGTGTAATCTTCGGTGTCCCGATATTACTTCGTATTCATCGGTAGTATTATCTTTCTGCCTTACGATAAGAGGGGTGATAATACCTTGCGATTTGATACTTTCCACAAGCTTGTCCATATCCTCATTGTCTGTAACTTTGTACGGATGACCGTCAAAATCGTGTAGCTTATCTATGGGAATACGGGCGGACTTTTTCTTTTTGCTTTCGATTGGGATTTCATATTTTGTCATCGCTCCCAACCTCCTTTCTGTCGTTCTCTGATTTTTTGTTCTTTAACTTTTTGAGCCACAATTTCGTTAGCAAAGAACATATCCGTTTTCTCTTGAATTTTAACGGAGCGTTCTTCAATGGCTTTGTTCATTTTTAGTTGTTTCCGCAGTTCCATTATCCGAGCAGTAACACCTGTTTTTTCTTCTCGCAGGGTTTCCTTTTCGGCGTGTGTTGCTCTGCGGATTTTGTTTTGCAGTTTGGTACGGATTTCTATGAGCCTATTCATATCGCTATCAATCTTTAATCTGTCTGCATACAGATCATCAAAGGTTTCAATATGATATTTACCCATATATCGCACTTGCTCGGAAATCTCATCGAGTTTCTTTAAGTCCTCTTTGAGATAGGGACTTGTGGGTTTGTAGTCGGTATTTTTCGGCAAGTATCCGAGCAGATAACAGTAATGCAGATACAAGCGGTAGATATGGCTTGTCCGATGGAACGGCTGAAACCAATCCTTTAAGTCCTGCGACATATCTTTTGGATAGGAAATATATGCCCGTCTGC